>JANNAO010000534.1:0-2939 GCA_031384405.1 Verrucomicrobiota bacterium
CACGGATATCGCCGGGCACCCAGCCCGTAGCAGTCAGCACACGGTCGTTGTTGTCCCCGGCATACAAGATCCAGCCCAGCGTGAGCTGCTTGGAATTGTTCATGCAGTAAATCATCTGGGCTTTGACCTTGGCCTTGCTCAATGCGGGCAACAGCATCGCCGCCAGAATCGCGATGATGGCGATCACCACCAGCAGCTCGATGAGCGTGAAGCCGGATTTGTCATTCGCGCCGAGCGGCTTTGTGGAAGCGGCAGTAGTCTTGAGGCGACGACGATTGATCTGAAACAGATTTGGATTCATTGTAAATTTTTTAGAGCGGTAATCTTATCGCGTTGTCCGCCCCGCTGCGTCTGCTACGAACAACTTTGGCACGGTTCAATTTGGATCATCGCTGACACTTCACGTCGCGAGCCTGCGGACGGGTCTATTCCGCAATGCTTGGATCACAAACATAAACTAACAGGAAGCCGGACAATCGCACATACCTCAATGGAGGTATGAAAGGTGTGATTAAAAGTTCATGCCTTTCGGAAATTCCGCGCAGACGGAGCACCGGTCTGCGACCGGCTTATGTGTGGGTGGATGCGGGTGCTGCCACACTTCACAGGAACACCACACGGACCGAATGTTTCCAGCCGCAAAGCCGGTCGCAGACCGGCGCTCCGTCAATATCACAGCCCAGCCTTGCGTTGAAAACTTTCTTCACCGTTTCTTTTCAGCCTGCCGTTCCTGCACCAATCCCACGTCAATGAACTGTGCCTGCTTTCCTCGACGGCAATGCACGGCCAGTTGATTCACTCCCGGGTGGAGGGTCTTGGCGGCTTCGGGCGTGATGTCAAACTCGTCGTAATCCGCACCGCTTCCGTTCAGCTTCGCCGCCAGCACGCCGTTGAGAAACACCTCGGTTTCCTGGCCGTGAAACATCTTGAGCGCGGGAAAATGTAATCTGCCCCGGGGCAAAACCACCGCTCGCCGCAGCCAGATGTCGTCGCTCTCCCAGACGGTTCGAACGGTGACATTGGTGAAACTCGCCGCACCAAAACCCGCCGCACCCACGCGCCAGTTGGCATCCTCGAATGAAGCTCCAGCCCAATCGCCGGCGGGTTGCTCCGTGGTGTAACGCCACGACACCGTTTCGTCCTGTGCCGTGGGTGCGACGACATCGAAGTTCGTTGGCGGCGCGAACACGCCTCGATGCGCGTCGGCAACTTGCTTCGCATCCACCTTGAGCCGCTTGCGGTCGTAGGTGTAGAGACCGTTACCTTCGGTCTCAATGTCCGTCCATTGCGTGTAAACCGCCGCGCAAAGTCCCTTCTGCTTTTTGAGCTGCCACACACCACGCCAGAGTTCGACATACTTGCGCGTCAAAGAACGTTCGCCCACCACGCCGCGATAGCCCCATGCGGTTTCCACCCAAGTGTGGCCGGGTGTCGTCAGACCAAGTCCGCCAAATTCTCCAAGCACAGCCGCGCGCGCGCCTTCCGGTTCCGGACCGGACGGACCGGGATAAGTATGGTGATCATGCAAATCGCCGACGCCGATATCCGCCCAACCGCTCGCGCTGTTCACGATGCGCGATGGATCAAGTTGTCTGACTTCCTGCGTGAGCGGTGCGGTGTCGTATTGCCCCCACGCCTCATTGAAAACTACCCACATGATGACGGATGGATGACTCCAGTGTTGTTCGATCATCGTGCGAAGTTCAGACTCAAACTGCCGCGCAACAGCCTCGTCACCACGTTGACCTTCTTTTTCCCGATCTCCTCCGTGCCCGCCGCCGCCGCTGGGCATATCCTGCCAAACGAGTAAGCCAAGTTTGTCGCACCAATAATACCAGCGCGCTGGCTCAATCTTGATGTGCTTGCGAGTCATGTTGAAACCGAGCCTCTTGGTTTCTTCAATGTCCCAACGTAACGCCTCGTCCGTCGGCGCGGTGTAGATGCCATCCGGCCAATAGCCCTGATCGAGCGGGCCAGCTTGAAACACCGGCTTGCCGTTCAGCAGCATCGTCGTGAAACCTTTCTCATCCTTGCCGAGCGCAATTTTTCTCATGCCGAAGTAACTGGTGACGTCATCGCCGCCCATCCGCACTTTCAAGTTGTAGAGGAATGGATCATCCGGCGACCACAGACGCGCATTGGGCATTGTCAGTTTCAACTCCACGCCGGGTTTCCCGCTGATGCGCGCGACTTCCTTGCGTCCATCGAACGCGATGATTTCAACATCCGACGTGGGCGATGCGCCGCTGGCATTGACCGTGATCCGCAAACATCCTGCATCCACGTCAGGCATCAGCTTCAAGTCCTGGATGTGAGCGGCGGCCACGGCTTCGAGCCACACCGTTTGCCAGATGCCCGAGCAAGGCGTGTAGGCGATGCCTCCGGGCTTGGCGATCTTGTTGAAGTTCTGTTTGCCGATGGCCTGTCCCGCACCGGTCGCGTCGAACACCGCCACGACCAATTCATTTTCAGCACCCGGCTTCAACACATCCGTAACGTCGAACGTGAACGCATCGAAACCGCCGCGATGCTCGCCGACAGGTTGGCCATTGATGAAAACTTTCGCCTCCCAGTCCACCGCGCCGAAGTGCAGAAGCAATCGTTTGCCGTCCGCGATCTTGGGAGCTTTGAATGTGCGGCGATACCAGAGCCGTTCATCTTTCCATACTGGCTTCTTCACTCCTGACAACGCTGACTCGACTGGATACGGCACGAGAATTTTTCCGGCGAACTGTTCCGGCTTGGGTAAATCCATCGGCTGGATGACGTAATCCCAAAGTCCGTTCAGGTTGATCCAATCCTTCCGCACCAACTGCGGACGCGGATAGTCGGGCAACGGCGCGCGTGGATTCACGTCAGCGGCCCACGGCGTCATGATGTGACCGGGCACGGGTTGCCACTCCCTCGCCATGAACCGACCCACCCCCAGCCCCTCCGAG
>JANNAO010000545.1:0-13542 GCA_031384405.1 Verrucomicrobiota bacterium
AACGTCCATTGATGCCGCCGCTCAGAAACTCACGCACTTGCGGAGGTTTCTTTGACGTCGCCAACTTGCAGAAACGTCAGGGCGAACTTGAATCGCTGATGGCGGATGAGGCGTTCTGGAACAATCGTGAGAAGGCGCAGAAGTTCATTGATGAGGGAAACACGATTCGCTCCAAGGTGGATCCAGTGCTTCAAGCCGAGCGGCAGGTTGCCGACTTCCGCGAGATGATTGAACTCAGCGAGGGTGAATCTTTTGCCGCGCAGGCACAGATCGAGAAAGAACTCGAACGCGATCTCACCAAACTCCTCAAGGAACTCGACGCGCTCGAACTCAAAGTTTTTCTCACCGGCCCGCACGACAAGAGCAATTGCATCCTGAGCATCAACTCCGGCGCTGGCGGCACGGAGGCGTGCGATTGGGCGGGGATGTTGCTCCGCATGTATCAACGCTGGGCGGAATCGCGCGGCTGGGAAGTGGAGATTCAAGACGCGTTGGCTGGCGAAGGCGCAGGCATCAAGAGCGTGACGATGATTCTCAAAGGCGAGAATGCCTACGGTTTTTGCAAAGCTGAGCGCGGTGTGCATCGGCTCGTGCGCATTTCGCCGTTCGATTCAAACAAGCGTCGGCACACGAGTTTCGCCAGCGTGGATACGATTGCGGAAATTGAGGAAGCGTCGTCGGACATCAAAATTCCGCCGATTGAATTTCGCGTGGACACATTCCGTTCCGGCGGCAAAGGCGGTCAGAACGTGAACAAGGTGGAAACCGCCGTCCGCATCACGCACATCCCCACGGGGCTTGTCGTGGCATCGCAGGCGCAACGTTCGCAACACCAGAACCGCGCCACGGCGATGACCTTGTTGCTCTCGCGAATTTTTGCCCAGCGTCAGGACGAGGCGAAGGCGGAGATGGAACGATTCTACGGTGACAAAGGCAGCGTCTCGTGGGGCAACCAGATTCGCAGTTACGTGTTCCAGCCGTATCGCATGGTGAAGGATTTGCGCACGGGCGTGGAAACCAGCAATGTTCAGGGCGTGATGGACGGCGATCTGGATGCGTTCGTGAACGGTTGGCTGCGCGCTGGCGGGCCGCTGAAACGGATGCAGGGAGTGAAGGACGAGGATGAATGACGAAGCCAGAATGACGAATGACGAAAGAATACCCAACGACCGAATGACGAACGGGCGTTGCGGCTTGTCGTTCGTGCTTCGTCATTAGGATTTCGTCATTCGACATTTTCCAATGAACATCCTCGAAACAATTGTTGAACAGAAGAAGCTCGAAGTCTCAAGGCTACCTGAGCGGTTGATTGCTGCGGGTGATTTGCACGATGCGATGCTCGAACGTGGGGAAGGGCGGGATTTTTTTGCCGCTCTGCAAAAGCCGCGCATCGGGAATGTCTCCCTCATCGCCGAGGTGAAGAAGGCTTCCCCCTCAATGGGCGTCATCTGCAAAGACTTTGATCCCGTCCGCATCGCGAAAGAATACGAAACGGCTGGCGCGAGTTGTTTGTCAGTGCTGACTGACGAGAAGTTCTTCCAAGGCTCGCTCGATTATCTCAGGCAGATTCGCGAGGCGGTTAAGATTCCGTTGCTGCGAAAGGATTTCATCATTGATGAACGGCAAATCCTGGAAGCCATCGAATGGGGCGCAGATGCCATCTTGCTCATCGTCGCCATCCTGGATGACGCGCGCTTGAAACGCTTTCACGATCTCGCCATCGAAGCGGGCTTGTCTGTGTTGGTGGAAGTTCACGATGAAGCGGAATTGGATCGCGCGCTCGCCATCGGCGCAAAACTCATCGGCGTGAACAACCGCGATCTGAAAACGTTCAAAGTTGATCTCGCCACGACGGAGCGGTTGGCAGCGAAGCTGGTCGAGAGTCGAGAGTCGAGAGTCGAGAGCCAGAATCTTTCGCGCGGAGGTTCGCCCTCGACCCTCGACCCTCGACCCTCGACTCTGCTGGTCGCCGAGAGCGGCATCCACACTCACGCCGATGTTCGACGCGTTGCCAAGTGCGGTGCAGGCGCGATTCTCGTGGGGGAATCCCTCGTCAAGCAGGGCGACATCGGCGCGAAGGTGCGGGAGTTGTTAACTTACAATCAAGGAAGTTAAACGCATGGAAGCGGTTCTTCGCAGTTTTCGGTAGAGCCAAGCAACCACAATCTTCCAGAGTGCAATAGCTGTGCTTGTGGACTCCCTCTCCCCACCTGCCGCGACGGTGCGCGAGCACGGCGGGTCGGATGGGGAGAGGGAAGCCACATTGCCAGCTTTTCGCCGATTAGCCGCTCCACTGAAAACAGCGAAGAACCACGGCGTTTTAGTCACGCTCTTGTCACCTGAGATTTGAACTTCTGCTTGTCACGCGGCGCGGTACGGGTCACCCTGCGGCCAGCGTTTCGGAAGAAGATGTTTTTGAAATGATTGAGCTGATCCAATTTCCGTGGAGTCCGTTCTGCATCGTGCAGCGGCGGGTGCTCGAATTTTCCGGCGCGCGTTTCAAAGTCACCAACCTCAAGCTCACCGGTGATCGCTTTCTCATCTGGAAACTCACCAAGGAACGTTACTACGCCGCACCGATCATCCGCGACGGGCGCAATGTCATCTTTGAAACAGGCGAAGACTCGCAAGTCATCGGCAAATATCTCGATCAAAAACTAAAGCTCGGTCTGTTCCCTGCCGCGCTCGAAGGGGAACAATTCATCCTGTGGCGTTACATCGAGAACGAGATCGAGGGGTTGACCTTCAAACTGAACGACGCGCACTTCCGCGAATTTGTCTCCAAGCTGGATCAGCTTTCCTACATCCGACACAAGGAGCGGAAGTTCGGTCGCGGCTGTCTTGATCAGTGGCTCGCCCAACAGAAACCGATGCAGGCGCAGCTCGCCGAGCGACTCCTGCCCTTCGAGGAAATGCTGTCGCACCGCCCGTTCCTGTTGGGAGATCGTCCGCGCTTTGTGGACTTCGATCTCTACGGGATGCTCGGCAACTTTCTTTTTTCCGGTCACTACAAACTCCCGGCCAACCGGCCTCAAATCTCAAAATGGTACAAGCGGCTGGCATCCACCAAGCTTTCCCAATTCGTAACGTGAAGAACTACATACTCGACACCAACGTCCTCCTCCATGATCCCAATTCACTGCTCAATTTTCAGGACAACAACGTCCTGATCCCCATCGAAGTCATCGAGGAGATTGACCGGTTCAAACGCGAGTCCAGCGAACTGGGACAGAACGCGCGCACCGTGTCGCGGATGCTGGATGCCTATCGCGGCAAGGGCAGTTTGAGCGATGGCGTGAAGTTGCCGAATGGTGGCAAGCTGCGCATCACCGTTGAGAAAAAGAGTCTCACTAACGGCGGCAGCAACGGAAATGGAAATGGTCACGCCAAGGGCATGAGCGTGGACAATAAAATCCTCGCTGTCGCCAAGGTCATTCAGAAGGGCGATCCAAAGAACGACACCATCCTTGTCTCCAAAGACATCAACCTCCGCATTAAAGCCGACGCCATCGGACTCGACGCCGAGGATTACGAGACGGATCGCGTCCACATCAAGGACCTCTACACCGGAATGATCGAGATGATGGTCACGCCGCAAAAACTTGCGGACTTTCGCGCCAACGGCGAACTCGAAGTCAACGGCGGCAAACAATACTTCCCGAACGAGTATTGCACGCTGATTGATGAGACAAATCCCAAGAAGTGCGCGCTCACCAAGGTGGACGCCAGCGGCGCGAAGCTTATCCCGATCATTGACAGCCGCGAAGGCGTGTGGGGCATCAAGGCGCGCAATCGCGAGCAGCATTACGCTTTCGATGCGTTGCTTGATGACCGCGTCAAACTCGTCACGCTCATGGGCAAGGCGGGCACGGGCAAAACTTTGATGGCGATGGCTGCTGGTCTCAAGCGCACCGTGCTGGATCGCGAATTCCGCCGCGTTGTAGTGGCGCGTCCTACGATTTCCATGGGCAAGGAACTCGGCTTTCTCCCCGGCTCGCTGGAAGAAAAACTCGCGCCGTGGATGCAGCCGATCCATGACGCGTTGGAAATGTTGAGTGATCTCAACATGGGCCACGACCATCGGCGCAGCGGCGATCTGATGCGCAGCGGTAACATCGTGGTGGAAGCGTTGAGTTACATTCGTGGTCGCAGCATCGCGAATCAGTTCATGATTATTGACGAGGCGCAGAACCTGACGCCGCTCGAAGTGAAGACCATCACCACCCGCGTCGGCAATGGCACGAAGATCGTGTTCACCGGCGACCCCTACCAGATTGATAATCCCTACGTGGACGGCTCCTCGAACGGGTTCAACTACATCGTGAGCAAGTTCCGTCCAGAAGCCGTGGCCGCGCATGTGGAATTGCAAAAGGGCGAACGCTCGGAACTGGCGGAACTGGCGGCGAATATTTTGTGACGGAGTGAGAGAGTGCCGAGGAAAGCCGCCGTTAATTTGGAGTGCGGTGTCAGAGCGAAGTGCCGACACCGCTTTCGGGCGTTCGCGACGTCTTCTACTTTCAACCTGAACTCCAAAATAGAACTGGCGGTGCGGTGCGATTGTAGCGGCAGGCATCTCTGCCTGCCGTAGAGGGCGGCATCCTTGCCGCCCGGAAAGGGGCGTGGATTACTGTGCGTCTCTCGAATCTCCTGTGTCGTGCGTTGCTCGTGCGTTTCTTTCCGCCGGGCACGGATGCCCGGCTCTACGGCAGGCACGGATGCCCGCCGCTACTTCAGAAGTCGGGTTCAACCCCACCTCGTGCGTGCGAAAGCGGTGTCGCGTCCGACTTGCCACCGCAGTCCAAAAGCACCCAAGGCGTGCCGCGAATCACGGAATTATTTCACGATCTTCTCTTTGTTCACACGCTGCGGAAGGTGACCGTCCGCAGTCCGCCCGAAGTTCTCACTCCGCCTGGATCAATCCCACGCGCATGGCGTAGCGGACGAGGCTGGCGACGTCGTAGATGTCGAGGCGTTCCATCAATTGCGAGCGGTGCGTCTCCACGGTTTTCGCGCTGAGGCTCAGGTCGCTGGCGATTTCTTTGGTGCTGCGGCCTTCGGCGATGAGTTGAAGGATTTCGCGCTGACGCGGGGTGAGATGTTCGAGCGCGGTAGATTTGCCGGGGGCGGAGGTGCGATTGAGGTAATTATCAATCGCGTTGCGGGAAATCGAAGGACTGAGATAGGTCTTGCCGCTGCGAACGGATTCGATGGCCAGTTTAAGTTCCGCGATGGCGGAATCCTTCAACATGTAACCGCTGGCGCCGACGCGCAGTGCGCGCAAAACATATTCCTCGTTGTTGTGCATGGAGAGGATGAGGATTTTGACGGCGGAGAAATCCCGCGTGACGCGCGCGGCCACTTCCAGTCCGTTGAGTTCCTTCATGCCGATGTCGAGCAACACCAGATCGGGCGAGAGTGACTCGATCATTTCGAGAGCCTGCCGTCCGCCGCTGGCTTCTCCGATGACTTCGATGCCGGGGATTTTCTGGACAAGCTCGCGGATTCCCGCGCGCACAAGTGCGTGGTCATCTGCCAGCAGGATGCGAAATGTTTTCATGGGTTTAAGATGTGGTGTTTGCCGGCTGGCTGGCGAGCGGAAAACAGGCGTGGATCTCCGTGCCTTTGCCAAGCGTGGAACTGACGTCGAGCCGCCCGCCCACCAAGCCAGTGCGCTCCTGCATGCTCAACAATCCAAGGCTGCCGCCGCGTCGCGCTTTTTGTTGCGAGCGCACGACATTGAATCCCACGCCATCATCGGTGACGAGGAGGTGGATGCTGGCTTCATCGGTGCGCAGGTTGATGGAAACTTTTTTCGCCTGCGAATGGCGGGTGACGTTGGTGAGTGCTTCCTGAGCGATGCGGAAGCAAGCGGTCTCAACAGTGGCATCCGGAGATTCAACAGTGTAATCCGAGTTGAACTCGACGATGCGTCCCGTGGTCTTGGTGTGTTGATCCAGCAACCATCTCAAAGCGGAGACGAGTCCAAAATCGTCCAACATGGGCGGGCGAAGATTCAGCGAAAGATTCCGCACGATCTGGAGCAGGTGATCCACATGTTGAACGGCGTTGGCCAACATTGGGGAGCTATCCGCCGAGGAGGATTGATGAGCCGCGCCTTCCAGTGGCACTCGACCGTGCTGGTTCTTGACGCTTTGAAGGATGATCTTTGTGGCGGTGAGCGTCTGGCCGACTTCATCATGAAGTTCACGGGCCAAGTGGCGGCGTTCGGCTTCCTGGGTTTCAAACAGATTGACGGACAGTTGGCGCAAGACTTCGCGAGAGTGGGTTAGCTGTTCGTCCGCCTGTTGTTTTTGGATCGCGATGGCGGCGGTGTGCATGGCTGAATTCAGGTTTGCTTTATCGCGTTCAGTCGGGCGGCTTGGGACGTCGCGATAGACGGCGAACGTGCCGATGAGTCGGCGATCCGTGTCGAAAATCGGCGTGGACCAGCACGAGCGGATACCGTGGCGTGTGCCGAGTTCTTTGTATTGCGCCCAGAGCGGATCAGTGGTGATGTCCTCGACGATGACAGTTTCACCACGGTGCGCCGCCGTGCCGCAACTCCCGGCGCACGGGCCAATGGCTAGGCCATCTGCGGCCTTATTGTAATCATCCGGCATCGTCGGCGCGGCGAAGGAATGGAGTTGCTTCCCCTCTTCATCCGCGAGCATGACGGTGCAACGCGTGCCTGCGCATTGATGCTCGATGGTGATACAAAGTTCTGTGAGCGTTTGCTTCAACGAATTGCCGGAGGCGATGAGTTCCAGAATGCGCTTTTGATCGGCGAGCAGAAGGGTGTTCGTCTTCCGCTCGGTGATGTCGCGGTCGAAGGCGAGGATGTATTTCTTGTTTTCCACGACCATCAATTCCGCCGTGACTTCGAGAGGGAAGAGGGAGCCGTCTTTGCGGTAGTGCTCGATCTCAAACGACTGGCGTTCGCCTGCGAGCAATTTTTTGATTCGTTCTTCGGATTCGTCAACAGCGGCAGGAGCGTCGAGTTGAAGGATGGTCATGGAGGTAAGCTCCTCGATGGAGAATCCGTGCATCTCAGCGGCAGCGCGGTTCGCGGCCAGGATGCGTCCGCGTTCTTCAGGCTCAAGGCCGATCACGAAGACTGCGTCCGGCGCGCTGTCGAAAAGCGATTTGTAATGTTGCTCGCTGGCGCGCAGGGCTTGCTCCGCCTTTTTGCGTTCGGTGATGTCCACCATGATGCCGCGCAATCCAGCAGGCTTCCCATCCCTCATCGCCACCACCACAAGATCGCGCAACCAGACTGTTCTGCCATCGGCGGCGATCATCCGGTACTCAAAGTCGTGGGACTGGCCGAGGCGCGTCTGCGCGATGCAATAGTCCACAGCGTGATTGCGATCTTCCGGATGGATGTGGTCTGCCCAAAAGTTTTTGTCAGTGGTCCATTCGTTCAGCGGATAGCCCAGGATGCGTTCTGCCTGGTAGCTGACAAAAGTCATGCTCATGGAGGTCACATCAGCCTCCCACACGATGCCGTCAATGTTGTTGACGAGATCGGCGAACTGTTGCTCTGAAGAACGGAGCGCTTCCTCGGCGCGTTTGCGATCGGTGATGTCACGCGTCATCGCGTAGTTATACTCGTGTCCTTCAAACTCGAGATAGTTCACCGTCACCTCGGTTTTGATGAGACTGCCATCCTTCTTGATATGATCCGACTCGAAGGTGAATGATTTCCGCCGCTTCAATTCCTCCCAATGCGCTGGCCAGGCTGACGCGGGAAAGTTGGGATCAATTTCAGGAACTGTTCTTCCGACCATCTCCTCGCGACTCCACCCCAATGTCCGGCAGGCGGCATCATTGACGTAAAGAATCCTGGAGTCTGGTGCGATCCAGAAAACCGCGTCCGCTGCGCGATCCACGCTGAACTGCGTTAGCCGGAGCGAGGATTCCAGCCGCTTGCGCTCGGTCACGTCCCGGAAATTCCAGACGCGCCCGACGATCTGATCGCCGACTTTCTGCGGATGCGAATATCGCTCAAAGGTGCGTCCATCCTTGAACAGCAGCGTGTCGAACGATTCCGCCTCCGACTTGGAATAGAGCGCGCGAACGCCGGCGATGAATGCGTCGGGATCAGTCAATTGGGCGAGAACGAACTGCAAGAGTGCCGAGTCATCCTTCAGCGCGAGCAGTTCCTTGGGGATGCGCCACAGCTCGGCGAAACGCTGGTTGTAGAGCGTCACCTTGTTATCCATGTCCACCACGAGCAAACCGTCCGCGCTGGATTCCACCGTGGCGTGCAACAGCGAGGCGATGCGGGCGTTTTCAATTTCTGACTCTTTCCGCGCGGTGATGTCCACGTCCATGCAGACGAATTGTTTTCCACCGCCGGATGCCGGGATGGCGAAGATCGTGGAGATGCAGACGCCTGAATTGCCGTTGCGCCGCTTGAAGTAGAACTCTATTGGGCCGATGGGTTTTCCGTTGGCCTTGATTTCATTGATCAGAGCTAGAAATTTCTTTTCGGCGGTGGCATCCAGGATGAGTTGATCCAGCGTCTTGCCCATGGCCTCCGCGCTTTTCCAGCCGAAGACGGATTCAGAGGCGGGATTCCAATACAGGACGCGCCCGTGTTCATCGTACCACTGAACGCAAACGTTGGGGGTGTTCTCCAGTGAAGCGCGCAAACGCTCCTGGCTTTCCAGTTGCATCTCCGCGCTCTTGATGCGCGAGAGCGTGGCCGCGCAGTGATCCGCGAGCGATTGCAGCAGATTCAGGGTGTCCGGCGTGTAGGTGTTCTGTTTGTAGCTTTGGATCGAGAGCATTCCCACCGTTCGCTTGCCGTCGCGGATCGGCACATACATCAACGAAGCAGAGCGGCGGGCCGTGTTGCCAAAGGTTTTGTATCCGGCGGTCTGTTCGCCTGCATCGTGACGTAATATCAACTCCGCTCCGTGCTCGATGACTTTCTGCATCCGTGGCGTGGGTTTGATTTGGTTGAGATCGGAAGGCACGTCCGTTCGTTTCCCATCCACGGTATCAATGTTAAACTCGGACCGGCACAGACCGGTGTTTTCATCGAACATCACCACAACGGCTGCATCCAATCCCATGAGATCATCCGCCACACCCACCAACAGGCGGCACGCTTGTTTCAAGCTGTCCACCCGGTTCAATGCCAACGAGAGTTGGGAATATTTCTGAACCAGTTGTTCGTTGTATCGTTGCTCAGTGATGTCTGCGGTCACGCCAACCATGCGGACGGCTTTCCCGGCGTCATCCTTGAACACACTCCCAAGTCCTTCGAGCCAGTGGATTGAACCGTCTTCCCAGATGACGCGGAAAACCGCGCGGTAATGACCATCGCCACGGATGGCGCTTTGAATGGCAGTCTTAACACTTGGCGCGTCTTCCGGGTGGATGAACTGGAAATACTCCGGCTCGCTCCCCATCGCTGGCTCCAAAGTTCCTGCAAACAACGAGCGCAACTTCAAATCCGTCGTCACATGGTTGGTGGTCAGATTCCAATCCCAGCTCGCCATGCGCGCCACCTCCATCGCCAGCCGCAGACGCTCCTCACTGTTCTTCAGCACGTCTTCCGCGCGTTTGCGCTCCGAGACATTCCGCAACACCACCACCAGATAGTCGCGATCTTTTCTGACATGACTCACGCTCAGTTCGACGGGGAATACCGAGCCGTCCTTGCGCCGATGCTCACTTTCAAACAACGCACTCCCCTGTTGTTTTATCAGAGCCGCATTGCTCCGGTATTTCGTTTCATCCAAGACGGAATTCACATCCAACACTGAAAGCTTCAACATCTCCTCGCGTGTGTAGCCATGCTCCTCGCACCAACGCGCATTGGCATCCAAGAGCCGCCCGGACTCCGCATCCACGATCTCCACGCAATCGTTCACCTTGTCCGCGAGGAGACGGAAGAGATTCGCCGACTCCTCCGCCTGACGAAGCTCCGTCACATCCACATGACAGCCGATGAGGCGATCTGGTTTGCCCTGCACATCGAAGGTGCATTTGCCGCGACTGTAGATATTCCGGTAAGAGCCGTCCTTGTGTCGCAACCGGAATTCCGCCACGTAATCGTTCTCAGGAGATTCCAGATGCGCATTCGTCAATGACAACACCTTGTCCGCATCGTGGGGATGAAGCCGCTCCCGCCACGCGCGGTTGGATGACAGCTTCAACGCGTCATCGCGGTCGTAACCAATCTGCGCGAGCCATTCCGGAGAAATCTCCAGATCACCCGTCCGGATGTTCCATTCCCAATAACCGATCTTGGACGAGGCACTGGCCAGAGTCAGCCGCGTCTGACTTTTCTTCAACGCCTCCATCGTCGTCATCTGATCGCTGATCGTGAGGCGAAGTTGCCCGGCCAGTTCCTGCAAATCTTTCGTGCGACCCATCACGCGCGTTTCAAGCTCCTGATTCGTCGTCAACAAAGCGGATTCAGCATCAGCGCGCTCCGCCACCACCGCCGCGATGCACAAGCCCGTTGCCACCAGACAAAATAAAAACAGATCCAGACACAGCAGAGATTCATTCAACGTCGGACGAATAAACGGTCCGCACCCCGCCGCCGTGCCGTAAATGGCGATGACTCCCACGATGGCCAGCCCCATCGCCGCCCCGCGATACCCGTGCCTCAACGCAGCCCACACGATCATGGGCAACAAAATAAAATCATCCGTCACGCCGCCGAAGAAGCGCGGCATCTCCGCCGTGAAGACAAACCAACCCAATCCCGTCAACGCCGCCAAGCAGAGCACCAATTCACCCACCCGCGCCGGAGCTGGACTTTCTTTCCGATCCGACCACGCCAACAACAACGGCGCAAACAGACACACCCCCAACGCATCCCCCATCCACCACGTCAGCCAGATGCTGCGCCACGCAGCCATCGGCGCATGATCCGTCACACACAACGTCGTAGCACCCACCAACGAACTGATCAAACAACTCACCGCACCTCCTACAAACAAAAAACTCGCCACCTGTCTCACCGCTCCGACAGTGACGCGTGTTTGAACCAGCCGGTTGAATGCCCACACTGCAAAGCACGCTGCGCCCACAGAGCCAGTTGCCAGCGTTGCCGCCGACAAGGTTTCCATCCAGCCGCCCGGGGAATTCGCCCCTCCAAGCAACGGCCAAAGATTTGCCGCAAACGATCCGATCCATATCCCCGGCCACACGCGCTTGCTGAAGATCAGCAACGCCGCTAACGCCACGCCCGATGGCGGCCACACCGCTGTCACCACGCCGTCCTGCATGGCCATCAGCAATCCAAGTCGCGCGGTAAAAAAATAGAAGACAGCCGTCCCTAAAATCGCGGTGATCAACCGGGCCGTGGACAGTGGCGGTTTGCGTTCAAGCAGGAGCATGAACCCAGTGTGCGAAGACAGGAAACCAGAGGAAATCTTTTTCCAACCTTATGAGCCTCTTTCAAAGGTTGCGTGAAATGAGACGGAGCGGCGGCGCGGCTTACAGTGCAGATAGTGTTGCTGGTTAGGATCGAGTTCCGTGAAGCGTTCGTTGATCTGGTTCAACGGTAACAACGGCGATCAATCAACCCCTGCACGGAATTCACCACGCACTTCACTCTGAATGATTCGGCGCGCTTCTTCAATCTTGGCCGCGAACTCGGCGCGACCTTCCGCCTCCAATCGCTCGAAGCGCGCGTCGTTGAAAATCTCCGCCTGCACACCGCGCGGCCCTTTCCCGAGTGAATCCTTGAGCGCGCCCGCCATCGCGGCTACGAGCCGGTCGTAAGTGCCGAGCCGCTCGCGCAGGCGTTCCACCGACCGCGTCTCCCAGAACTCGCCTTCGTCCGTCACCTTCACATCCACGCCAAAGTCGCGCCACAAATCCAACAGGCTGATGACGCGCCGATGGCACATCAGAAAATGTTCCCAACCGTGCTGCGCCGCATACTGGGTTTTGCACCAACCGGTCAGCTTCCAACGCGGGCTGCCCGCGTACCGGCACAAGCCAAACTCCGCCGGCTCTGAACCCGCGCCGGGCAACACCATCACGCTCCAGCCCGATTCCGCCGGAATGAAATCCCCCGTGGTATCGCCGTTGGGAAGCTTGCGAAGTTTGATTTCATCCGGCCCGCCGCGTTTTGGTCCGAGCACTTTCTCGCAACCGATCTTCTGGGCGAAGGCCTTGGTGCGCGCGGCCAGTTCCTTCACCACGGCGTCGGAAAGTTCCTGCGGCGTGGAAAGCGTCCAGTGAATGGTCAGACCCATGCGATTTAATCCTCCGATTGCGACTTCCGCCAATACTCCATGAATGCCGCAGGCGAAACCACCGCGCAACCGCGACGCTTGTTGGGCGGGTAGTCGGCTAAATTTCCAGTCACGAGAAAATCCGCCGAGGCCGCGAGCGCGACGGCCAGAAACGGCTCGTCATCTGGGTCAGGTAAATTCAATTCAGGCTGGTCGCTGGCGTCAATTATCAGGCCGTCGGTTTCGAGCTTGGTCAACACTTCGCGCACCCGTTTGGGATCAAACTTGAAGCGCGGACGAGCGAGAACTTCGGCGTATTCGGCGAGGATGCGTTCGTCATGGCAGACCTGCACCGCGCCCGCCAAAGCCAGTGTGAGGACTTGCGCGGGATTCCCGAGAGACTGGAGCAAGCCCGACACGACGACGTTGGTGTCGAGCACGATTTTCATTTCCGACGGCGGGCGCGACGGGTGGCAGAGATTTCAGCGTCAATGTCAGACATGGAAAGATTCTCCGTGCCAGCAACGCCAGCGGACTGCTGCAACAACGCCTGTGCCTGAAGCGCACGAACACTACGAACCAAAGCGCGGGTGGATTCCACCGAAGCCGACGCAATCCGCAGCAACACCGCCACCGGCTGACCTTTGGACGTGACGACCAAATCCTCCTTGCCCGCCGACTTGAGCCATTGCTTCGCGGGTTTCTTTTTCAGGTCACCGACTGAAATCGTGCTCATGGCCGCAGAATACGCTGTTGCTCCGCCGGGTGCAAGCTGCCGGACGCGCCGGGCACAGGTTGGATGCCGCAGAATTGATCGTAATCAATCAACTCCTTGATCGTCGGATTGTCGCCGCAGATCGGGCACGCGGGATCGCGACGCAACTTGAGTTCGCGGAACTTCATGTCGAGCGCGTTGAACAGGAGCAGGCGCCCGACCATGGACGTGCCTTTGCCCAGCGCGAGTTTCAAAATCTCCGTCGTCTGGATGCAACCGATGATGCCGCGCAACTCGGCACCATGCCGGGCGGCGGCGGTTCGGGATACAGACAGCGATAGCACGGTCCGCCGAGATGCGGCGCGAACACGCTGGCCTGGCCCTCGAACCGGAAGATCGAGCCATAGACGTTCGGTTTCTTGAGCAGCACGCAGGCGTCGTTGGTGAGGTAGCGCGTCGGGAAATTGTCCGTGCCGTCCACCACGATGTCGTAGGGGCGGATGAGATCGAAGGCGTTGCCGGAATTGATCGCGGTGTTGGAAAGGGGTGAGTTCTTGGTATTGACTACTCGACGTGGGGTGCGGGCGGGCGTCCAGCCATCACACGCGGCTCGCCTTT
>JANNAO010000401.1:0-2328 GCA_031384405.1 Verrucomicrobiota bacterium
CCACGGTTGCGTTCGTGAAAACATCTGTGCTCGTTTGCTCCGAGCGCGGGGAATGTTTCTCCCTCTCCCCTTCGGAAGGGGAGAGGGCCGGGGTGAGGGGCAGCGTTGAACCAACATCATTCGTCGGAATCGGAAACCGGATCGCCGTCAGATTTCCAAACCGGTTGCCCCACATCTTCTGTCCGGCGGCGAGCGTGACGAACGCCTTGGGCGTGCCGCGATGTTGCTTCCAGTACTCGTCGTCCTTCTTGCGGATCTCGTAGGTGAGAGGGAAACCCGCATCCCACTCGCTCGTGCTCTCGGCTTTCTCGATGCCCGGAAAATCCGGCATGAGCGTGCGATCGGCCCACGGCATTTCCATCGGCACGATGCTGTGAACGCGGAAGGTGTTTGTGGACTCCTCCAACTTCGCACCGGACTCCGGCAAAAAATAACTCAACGCGATTTCATCACCTGGCTTCACCTGCAAATCCTCCGCGAGCCACTGGCTCACGACGATTTCGTCATCGCGCAAACCCGTCGGCGTCCACGGCGCACCGGCGGCGGTGACCATGGAGTAAGGCGTGGTCCCGCCGTGCGGGATTTCAGCGCGAAGCAACGTGGCGAGATAGGTGAGAATGGGCTGGGCGTTGGTGTCAGCGGCGAGGGCGGAGCGGACGATGGGTGGATCGAGAAAGATTCTCGATGATTTCAGTTCGTATGGTTTCCGCTTTGACGTGCGATCTAAATTTACCTGCGCGTCGCTCAAATTGAATGTCGCGTGGAAAATTGGTGAGACAGTTTCAAGAGTTTCGCGTGGCCCGACGTAGAATCCCCAAGCACTGGTAGGTGGCTTTATCCATCCGAATCCCAAAATGGGTTTGAGACTTTTTTGGTTCTGAGCCGTAACTAATATTTTACGATAGCGTTCCCAAAGATTCGGCGGTCGCATCTGCGACGCCGGACTTGCAAGTATGAAGTTGGCTTTTCCATCAAAAGCAGTCGCCGCGTCATACAGATCAGTCAGATTAACAAATGCGTTCATCACAGGACGTGCCGTTGGGCGGAGACTAAGTTCCGTGGGCGGTAGCCCGATAAAAACGCTGTTGATAGATACCTGTCGCCATTGGGGACTCGAGTTGGATGGGCTTGGTGAAACACCGACAACCTTCAGGCGAAGAACGGACGTGGCATCATCGCGCTGCGAAATCGTGATTTCATGGGAAACTGATGTCGGCTTCGGAATGCGAAATACCAACTCGTCACCAACTTCGGCTCCGATTTGATCGGCCAAAGCCTTGTTGAGCCAGACGCCTTTGCTCGGAAATGAAGTGGCGTTATACGGCCTCTGACCAGTACGGATATGTTCCAAAATGTCCGACCCAACACCGTAAAGGTTGATGCGTTGCGCCCGGGCTGCTCCATCCGACCGCGCTACGCTCGCCTCCAGGCGGAGACCTGTTGTGCTGTCAAACGACGTGAAGCCATTCCCCCACGTCAGCGGCTTCTTTTGGGACGACACTTGTTCGGCCCGCTCCGCTCCGATCTTGATCATGCGTTCCATTAGGTCGGCAGGGAAAAATCGATCGCCTGAATCGAGTGCAACACTTGTCCCGGGTAAACGCTGAACTGCTTGATATTGCAGCGTGTGTTTGACGGAATCTCCCACCACCAGCGCGCCGGTGAGTGCCGCGCTGCCGATGGTCGCGCCCAGCACCACGCCCAGATGCGAGCGCCAGTGGAAGCGCAGACTGCGTCGGATGAGAGTGCGGAGAGTCATTGGTGATTGATGATTGCCGATTGCCGATTTAACTGAAGCGCGTGGATCGTTTCCATTTTCCATCCTCTATCTTCCATCTTCCGTCAGTTTGCCGTCTTCAATCCGCAGCACACGTCCCATGCGCTTCGCCAAATCCATCGCGTGCGTCACGACGATGAGTGTCACGCCTTCCTCCTTGTTCAATTCGATAAGCAATCCGCCGAGCGCGGTAGCGGAGGCGTGATCGAGTGCGCCGGTCGGTTCATCGGCGAGTAGAAGTTGTGGGCGATTGATGAGCGCGCGGACGACGGCAGCGCGTTGACGTTCGCCACCGCTGAGTTGGCCGGGGCGATGGTGCAAGCGCTCGCTGAGTCCGACGCGTTTGAGCAACCGAGTCGCGCGGGCTTCGGGGGTTTCGGTAGGGCGCGTCACTCTGTGCGCGCCGTCGGCGTGGTCTTGGTGAGTGGCGCGCACGGAGTGACGCGCCCTACCTGACGCGGCCAGCGTCGGCACGAGGACGTTTTCCAACACGGTGCATTGCGGCAGAAGATAGTGAGATTGAAATACGAAGCCGATCTGCTGGCTGCGAA
>JANNAO010000570.1:0-3682 GCA_031384405.1 Verrucomicrobiota bacterium
CCGTAACCTCCGAATAACAAAAGCAGACTCCCGCAGCATCTTCGTCGCATACCCAAAGCCGGTCACAGACCGGCGCTCCCTCCAAGGAGCGCCGACGTTCCGTCGGCTTACGGCTCGCGCAGGCCCACGATGCCCGATTACCATCAAGTCATCGCCTGCAACGCAACTTAAAATCCCACACACAAAGCGACGATGAATACGAAGCGTAACTCGAAAGCACAAAGCCGATCAAAGATCGGCGCTCCTAGGAGCGCCGACGTGTCGTCGGCTTAACGCCTACGCAAATCAGCGATGCACGAAAATCAAAAACAAGATCGCGTGAAAGGTAGCCCGAAAGCACAAAGCCGGTCGCAGACCGGCGCTCCTTCGTCGCCTCGCCCGAAACGATCCACTCCACCCTACAACCCCGGCCTGCAAAAGCTCGTGGACGGCAAACAAGCATGGGCAGTCCCTCTCGAACCCGAAGCCAAAGCGCGCGGCTTCCTCGGCTGGCATCAACGCGGTTACATCCCCCACTACGACGCGCCGTGGGTCACCCAGTTCATCACGTTGCGCCTCGCGGATTCATTACCAGCCAGCCGCCGCGCCGAGTGGGAACAGTTGCTACGCATCGAGAACGCCCGTGCGGCATCACCGAAGGGAACGCCAACCAGCAGTCAGCTTATCGGCTCGAATTCCATCGAAAGCCGGTCGCAGACCGGCGCTCCAGGAGCGCCGACGTTTCGTCGGCTTAACGCACACGAAGAAGAGCCAGCGTCAAATCTGCAAACAAACATCGCGCACGACTCGATAATCCAAAGCCAAAGCCAGTCACAGACTGGCGCTCCTTTCGCGATGGAAGCAGGCCGCGAACGTCGGCGGCGGCTGGAATCCTATCTGGATCGCGGCATGGGCGAGTGTTGGCTGCGCCAACCCGCCATCGCCGAACTGACGGAAGGTGCGTTGCGATTCTTCGATGGCAAACGCTATCGACTGGCCGCATGGGTGGTGATGCCAAATCATCTGCATGTGCTGGTGGAAATCTGGGACGTGCCGATGGGTGAGGTGATCAAAAGCTGGAAAGATTTCGTGTGCAAGAAAGCGAACAAGCTTTTGAAGCGACAAGGCGCGTTCTGGGAACGGGAATATCTGGATACAGCTATCGAAGACGAAAAGCATCGGCAAACAGCCATTCGTTACATTGAGAACAATCCAACGAAAACACGGCTGGTGTTGAACCCAAAGCAATGGCCGTGGAGCAGCGCGAGATTTCGAGATGAGTATGGCGTGTTGAAACTATTCAGGAGCGCCGACGTATCGTCGGCTTTACGCATGGCAAACCCGTAACCTCCGAATAACAAAAGCAGACTCCCGCAGCATCTTCGTCGCATACCCAAAGCCGGTCACAGACCGGCGCTCCCTCCAAGGAGCGCCGACGTTTCGTCGGCTTTACGCTCCCGCTAACCCGCACTGCCCGAAAAACAAAACCAATCTTCCGCAAACTCTCCTTCGCTCCCCCAAAGCCGGTCACAGACCGGCGCTCCGTCACCGCAAGGAGCGACGATTGATGCCTGCTCATCAAATCCAACGCGCCGACGGAAACGTCAGCGCGTTTTTGTTTTCGCATACTTCGCGGTTTAACTTCTTGTTTTCTCTTTCATCCCGGTTTCATAGTCTTGCCACGTCATGACCATCAAAGACAACGAAGTCGTCGAACTCAAAACACCCACCGGCCCTATGCGCGTTCACGTCGTCCGCCCGCAAGCGGCGGGGCGTTATCCCGGCATCCTGCTCTACTCGGAAATTTTTCAAGTCACCGCGCCCATACGTCGCACGGCGGCATTGCTGGCAGGACACGGCTACGTCGTGGCTGTGCCGGAAATCTTTCATGAGTTTGAACCCGCTGGCTGCATCTTGCCTTACGATCAGGCGGGCGCGGATCGTGGCAATGCCTTGAAGTCGGAGAAGGAATTACGCGGACTAGATGGCGATTCCCGTGCGGTGTTGGATTACCTCAAGGTGCATCCCGCCTGCACCGGCAAACTCGGCACGCTCGGCATCTGCATCGGCGGACACCTCAGTTTCCGCGCTGCCGCTAAAAACTCCGACGTGCTCGCGGCTGTCTGCTATTACGCCACGGACATCCACAAAGGTTCGCTCAGCAAGACCGGCGATGACACGCTCGCCTGCGCCGAGGACATCAAGGGCGAGTTGCTCATGTTCTGGGGCAAGCAAGACCCGCATGTGCCGCTGGAAGGCCGGAAGAAAATCTACAACGCACTCTGCGAACTGAACGTGAACTTCACATGGCACGAATTCAACGGTCAGCACGCGTTCATCCGCGACGAAGGCCATCGCTACGATCCCGCGCTCGCGCTGCAATGCTACCAGATGGCACTGGAATTATTTCACCGACGCTTGGGCGAAGGAGATTTGCCGTCCGTTATTTGACACCAACCTCGATGACGACACCTGTCGGAGTGCGGCAGTGTCATCCTCGACCAGCCTGAAACTATGTTGGCAATCGCGCAGCCTTCATTACCCTGCCCTGACCATGACGAGATTTCTTCTCTTGATCCGCTGCGCGCTATTCCTCGGCACAACTTCTCCCGCCGCTGAAGCCGGGTTACCTGCGCCGAAACCACTTTTCCGCGATCCGATCCACGACGGAGCAGCGGACCCGGTCGTCATCTGGAATCCGAGCGTGAAGCGTTGGTGGATGTTCTACACGAACCGCCGCGCCACTGTGACGAACGAACCCGGCGTCGCCTGGGTGCATGGCACAAAGCTCGGCATCGCGGAATCCACGAACAACGGCGCGAACTGGAATTACATCGGCACTGCGGACATTGAACTGCCCACCAGCCTCGGCAGCACAAACGTCACGCACTGGGCGCCGGAGATTTTCACCGCGCCCGACGGCACACATCACATGTTCCTCACCGTTGTCCCCGGCATCTTCCGAGATTGGAATCACCCCCGCAGCATCGTTCACCTGACCAGCGACGATCTGCGCCGTTGGAAAAATGCGAAACCGATCTCGCTCGCGTCGGATCGCGTCATTGACGCCTGCGTCATCCAACTCACGAACACTCTTTGGCGGATGTGGTACAACAACGAGCGCGACAAAAAATCCATCTACTACGCGGACTCGCGCGATCTCTTGAACTGGGAAGATAAAGGCAAAGCCGCAGGTCAACATCGTGGTGAAGGCCCCAAGGTCTTCCGCTGGCACAACACCTACTGGATGATCATTGACGCGTGGCAAGGACTGGCCGTGTATCGCGCAGACGATGCCACCGGATGGGTGCGTCAGCCTGGCGGCAATCTGCTGCAACAACCCGGCACAGGCGCAGACGATCAAGTCATGGGGGGGCATCCGGACGTTGTTGTCAACGGTGACCGCGCATTCCTGTTTTATTTCACGCACCCGAGCCGCCGCGACGGCGCGCCTCGAACCGCCTACGAACAACAACGCAGTTCACTCCTCGTGACGGAACTATTCTACAACGACGGCAAACTTTCCTGCGATCGCGAGAAGACAACTCTCGTCAATCTCATCCCGCCCGGAAACCCGCCGCGAACTCCTTGAGCGGTACTTTCGTCCTCGTCCTCGTCGTTCTCGTCCTCGTCCTCGACTTGTTTGGTTTGAATTCGAGGACGAGGACGAGGACGATTCCCACTCGTGAGCGGTACTTTCGGT
>JANNAO010000407.1:0-8999 GCA_031384405.1 Verrucomicrobiota bacterium
TAAGATGAAACAAGAATCCAAACAACACTCGCGGGAACAGGAGCAACTCACCAACGCCTCTTCGCAACAGACCAACGAGCGTGAGTTCGCCACGGCAGAGGAGTTGTTGCGCCACGACGCGGAGCAAACCCAAGTGCCGCCCGTGATCGCCGAACGCCTGACCAAGTCCATCCAAGACCTGCCACCCCCATCGCGCACTTGGTGGGAACGATTGTTGAAACGGTGAGCGGCGGGGTGAAGCGACATTTTTTACCTTCCATTTTTCACATCGCGAGTCATGCTGTCCTCAGCACACCGGACTTAGATCAGATAAAATTACGTTTCAACCATCCTCAACCGTTATGAAAACCCACGCTAAGATTCTGTACGCAATCATCGCTTGTGGCCTGCTGCGATTGGTGATCAACCCCACGCCGGCAGATGCCGTTCTCGTTTCCGCCAACAGCGTGACGAATAATGCGAATGTCGTCGGGGTATTCTTCGATCCCGGAGTGATGTTGCCCTCTGCCACCGACATCACCAATTACACCATCTATAACAAGGCGGGCGTCATCACCATCACCAACATCACTCTGGATACAAGCGGACGATACGCGACGATCAACCTAGCATCCAACGTGGGTGAATTTTTCTACGTGGACGTGACCAACATCATGGACTTCGGAGGCACGAACACATTCGGAAATGTGTCCTGCTACCTTCGCGATATGGGCAACAGCGATATCGGCACCGTAGGCGATCCCAGTCCCGCTGGCTCTGTGTACAGCGCGCGAACTGACACATTTGAGATCACTGCCAGCGGTTCGGACATCGGCGGGACGAACGATCACTTCCGTTTTCTTTATCAGGATGCGACGGGAAATTTCGACATGGCAGCTTACGTCTCCCTGTTCAACGCCGCAGACCCGTCTGCCAAAGCGGGCTTGATGGCGCGAGTGAATCTGACTCCCGGCAGCCGGACGATTCAGACGTACATCACACCCGTGACCGGATCGAATGAAGTGGAAGTGGCCGTGCGCGCGGTTGCCAACGGCAGCACCTCCGACACAGGATTTCAGATCGGCCCGCGCGCCGCTGCTGCTGGCAATTCCTGGCTACGCATGACGCGTATTGGAAACATCTTCACCGCCTACCACGGATCCAACGGTGTCAACTGGACCGTCAGCGGCATCACCACTCAGGCGTTCTCCTCGAATCTGTTTCTGGGAATGGCCGTCACGGCGCACACCAACGGAGACACCGCCACCGCCACGTTTGAATCGTTCGACGCCTACTGCGCGCGCCCCGGCGATACTGTGATCCCGTCGCTTCATGTTTCAGTCATCGGCACGAATCTGGCATTTGACTGGCCGCGCACGCCGCGTGATTTCACCGTTCAAATCTCGACCAACCTGACCTACTGGCAATACTTGCTCGCTCCGATCTTTGAAACGGGCACAAACGCCACCGGGCGACAGATGCTCGTGCCTCTGGATTTTTCCACCAATCAGATATTCGCCCGGCTCACCCGCGTCGAACGCGTGATCCCTGATCCGCCGCTGGCGTTGCAGACTGGAATCATTCTCGCGATGGGCAATTGCAGCGTGTTCAACACGCTTCAAAACACATTGCCCTGTTCGCCGGACATCGAAGTGACCAATGCCGTCGCGTTAACTCGTCTCGTCGCGCCACAGAACACCACAGTCACATTCAGCACCGTGGATAGCAGCTCAGACCTCGACACCGTCATGAACGTCCATCATCTGCCTTACTCGTTTGACTATTGTGATGACAATTCTGCGGGCAACTTGAAGTCGAAGAGAACCTTCACCACGACCAACGTGCGCACGAACTTCAATATGGTGATCGGCGTGAAACCTTCGACGCCGGTGACGACAACGAAACAAATCCGCCTCAAGATGGTCATTGAGTGATCGCCGTCAGAATTGAAACGTGAACCGCGCGTAGAACGTCCGGTCGCGCGGCGTCTCGCGATGAAGGTTGATGGGACTGAGTTGATAATCCTCGTCGGTCAGATTCAAGATGCCGACGGTGATCGCCGCGCGACGTTGAGCAAAGCGATAGCCACCCATCACGTTGCACTGCCAGAAATCATCGCCATCCACTGCGGATAAATCTCCGCCCAAACTCTGTCGAGTCCACGCGCCGGAAAGTTGCCCAAAGAATCCCGTTGGATGCTGCCAGATCGCGTGGAGATCAACCGCCTGCATCGTGCCGGAATAAGTTCTTCGCGGAACGAATCCAAACGTAGCACCAGCCACGTTCGAGACTTCAGGGAAATTGTCTTTCAACTCCACGTGACTCACGCGATACGTCGCGCCCAAAGCCCAGTTACGACCCAATAATTGATGCAGCGATGCGGCCATGAAGCGTTCGCGAAAACGCAATTGCTCCGCCAGACTGCCGACGAACGGCCCGCCGAGAGCCGTCTGAACAAACGACCCCGTCTCGCGATCCACTCGGGATTTCAACAGCCCGCCTTCAATCGCGAGGTAAGTTCGGGTCGGGAATTTTTGCTCCAGAGAAATCCCATACATGGCGAACTCCTCGCCCGCGTTCGCGCCAACAAGCGACTCTGGAATCAAACTGCGATACGCCTGATTGAAACCCGCGACCTGCGTGGGTTCGAGTTGGAAGCTCTGATCAAAACTCGCGCCGCCGACAGATTCCGCATAGCCCATCCGCACCGTCGTGTCATCCAACGGCGACCAGACCACGCCCGCCTTCGGCAGCAGATGATGGCTGGCCCTGGTTTTCGACGAGAGCGGTGCGAGCCGGAAATTTTCAGGCAGCTCAAGCCATTCGTAGCTGACGCCGCCGATGAGTTGGAGCGACTCCGTGAGCCGCCATTGCTCGTAACCATAGATGCTCGTGCGCTGAAAATCTGCAACCGCAACCTGCGTGAACGGAGTGGGGAACGTAGCCTGAAGATTCAGCGCGATGTTGCCTTGTTCATTTTTGGTTTGGAAATCTCCGGTCTGAAAACGCGATCCGATGATCGTCGTGAAATCTGGCGTCTGCCAGATGTGTTGCGCCTCCGCCGTGTAAATTTCCAATTCGCTCCGGTAATCCTGACGCATCACGATCGGACGCACCTCCAACACTTCGCCCGTCAAAAAGTCTTCCGCCACGAGATAGCTCGGCGCGAGCGGGTTGGTGACGGAATAATCATCCGCTAGCCGGCTCGCCAGCAGCAACGTGTGGCTTCCCGGATTCCATTCGTGATGATACCCCGCGATCAGAATCGGCTCTTGTTTGTCTTCAAATCGGAACGGCGCGAACGCCGCATCGGACTGGTTGTGATACTGCGCGAGATTGCCGCCGCTAGAATTCGCGATCGTCGCCTGAAAGAAAACCGTATCGCCCGGCGTGAGTTGATACTTGAGGCGGATGTCGTATTCCGTGAACTCCAGATCGTTGTTCGGACGCGTGCCCGCGCGCGATTCATAGTATTCCTCCGCGGCAAAGCTCGTGTTGCCGAACGTGCCGAACTGCGCCGCACCGATCCGCCAACTGCCCTCGCTGAAATACTCCGTGCTGGAACTCACGCTAAACCCATCGCGCTCGAACAGCTTCGAGTATTCGTGCTGCGAGACTTGTTGCGAAAGATTACCCGCACCGACGGGCGCGAGCAGATGCGCCACGAGAAACTCGCTCACGAACGGCGTCTCGTAGCGCAGATTCACGCCCTGCGGATCGCGCAATTCATGAAAGCTGTCCGCGAGAAACAGATGCGCGGAGTAGTTGGCGTAGTCGGCGTTCACGGCCTTCGTCGCTTCGCGCACACTCACGTCAGTCATCCCGGCGTCGCGATAAATGTTCGCCAGATTCGCCCCGCGCACGGCGCGATCTTGATCTAGCAATAACTGCGAGCGGTAAAGGCGGCGGTTGCCGTTGAGTTTTTGTGAATGCTCCAACTCTTCAACCGCTTTGTTGATGCGGTTGTCCTGATGAAGAGACAACGCCGAGTAGAGCCACGCAGTCGGATCGTTTGCATCGCGCTCTTTGGCGAGGGCGAGTTCTTGCTCGGCGTGTTTCGTGTCGCCGGATTCGCTCCATGCTTTGGCGAGATAACTGCGGAGCAACGCGCGGTTCGGTTCAAGCGTGGCGGCCACCTGCAAATCCTGTCGCCCGCCAACGAGATCGCCGCGTTTGATTTTGCAAAGACCGCGCCCCAGCCACGCGTTGCCCAGCGCGCCGTCGAGTGCGATGGCGCGATCGAACTCAGCGGTCGCCTCGCGGATTTTGTTTTGTGCGGCGAGCGCGAATCCGCGCAACGCGACGGCTTGGGCGTTGCGCGGTGCGAGCGCGAGGCTTTCATTGAGAGCGGCCAACGCACGCTTCGTATTGCCAAAGCCAAACTCCAATTCCGCCACGCGCGCCCAGCCAAATCCGAACTGCGGCGACAGCACTACGGACAATTCGGCGGCTTGCAACGCCTCCGGCAAGCGCGAGTTTGATTGCAGCAAATAAGATCGCGCCAATGCAGCCGTGGCCGAATCCGGCGGAAGCGCGGGCGGATTCGTGGCTGCAATCACATGGGGGAAATGTTTCACCGATGCGATGAGTTCGCGCAGTGCTTGAGCCAGATTGCCGCTGCTGGGAAGCAAGGATTCCGCCTGATCCACTTTGCCCACGGACAGAAGCAACCCGGCGAAGTAAGTTTTCTCCGTGTCGGAAACTTGCTGCCGACCTTCAGGATAAAATTCAAAAGCCGCGCGCAAATCTCCGGCGCGATACGCGGCCAGCGAGCTTTGCAACGCGGCCTGTTCACTTGCATTGAAGCGCAGTTCATCCACGTCCAACACGCCGGGATAATACAGACACCACTGGATGATGTTGATGGCGTCAATGACGGGAGACCTCACCGGCGGCTGCCCGGGTTCGACCACTCCTTGCTCGCCATTCTTGATCTGGATTGCGCCGAAAGTGTTCGTCAATTCCACCTCGCCATCGAACATCGTGATGACGGTGCGTCCGCTCTCCTCAACCGCGAGATTAAACTCCGTGCCACGAATCGCGGCGGTGACCGTGCGGGTTTTGAATTGCACGTCCACGGGTTTGTCGCGATGGAAAAAGTAGATCAACCCTTTGGTCAGACTGAACGAAGGTTTCTCCGGCAATTCTTCAATCGGCTCGACGAGAAACTCCGTGAGTTCGCCCATGCGCAGCGTGCTTTGATCGAGCAGATGGAGCATGGCGCGGCTGCGTTCGCCGGTGCGGATGCGGTCGGCGATGCGAAGGGTTTGATTTGTTTGCGCGGCGGACCAGACGTTTGTGCCAGCGAGTGCGGCCTCCACTTTGCCCTGGGTTTTCAGGACGACGACTTGGTTTTCTGAGGCCATCGCGCTGAAATTGAAGCTGACCCATGCCACCGAAATCATCCAGACGAGGCCGAGCCTCTGAATGAATCGCAGCACCGGATTTAACACGGCGCGCTGGTTATCGGGCGTTTGCATGAGATGAATGAGCGTGTGGGTTGTAGGCGTTGAAACGGCGACGCGCAAGCGAATCGTTGGCCGGAAGAAAAGGCGGGACGCGAGATCGCCCGCGATTTCCCCCGGCTGAAAAGTTCAAGTAAGCCACTGGATCGGGATGGTGCAAAGTCCCTTCGCATGACTCTTTGGTAGGTGAGGCGCGTCTCGCCGATCCTCGCCATCGGTTCGCGTGAGAAAGGTGATCGGGATATTGTGACCGTGCCGCAGCCTTCTGGATTTTCTGCAACGTGGAGTTGTCATACCGGTTACTTGGGAAAAAACCGTGTGAGGTGACGAAGAATCTCAATCCGCCATCCCGCCGACTCGTCACCTCGTCGCCTACAACATCGGTGTAAAATAATTTCAACTTCCCCCGACACCTTCGGGAAGTTTTCGCCAAGTAAGGGGTGTAACAAACTCTGACCCGGCAGATTTCCCCTCTTGTGAGTGGAAGCGGGCAAGGCTGAAAAATACTGTGTGTCCAGCCCAGCCCGTTGCCGGATCGGAGGAGATCACAAAAAACAAATCCAGATTCGTTATGAATACAAAGTCGCTTCCCACAACCCCCACAATCCCATTTCAACCGGCCTCGCCCCGTTTGATTCCACGCATCGTCTGGCTGTCGCTAACTCTGTTGTGCGTGTTCATGGGGCTGTCGAAAGCTCAAGCTCAGAGCAATATCACTTCGATCAACGGCAATTACGCAGCCCAGTGCAACACCGCTTATCCCATGAATGTCGCCGCTTATGCGCCGATTGGTCCGTGCATTCCCACGTCTCCTTGGAGCATCTCTCTAACGGACAGTGCCGGATCGCCCAATACGGTTTCGGTGGGAAGTTTGACTTCAATAGCATTCGCACTTCGCACGGCGGGCAATGCGATTCCCACGTTGGACCTCACAACACTTGTCCCCGGGCCGGGAACGGTTGTGGTCACCGACCCCTGTGGCAACACCGCGACGTTTGCTTTCAACATCGTGAGCTGCTCCAGTGGCTCGGCACTGGTCCCCATACTCGGCTATCAAAGCCAGATCGCTCCAAACAACCCCGCGACTTACACGATTCAAGTGGTCAACGTGGGGCCAAATCCCAGCGTGGCGACAACGCTTGAAGTCACCGGCATCCTTCCGATTGCCACCTGCACAGTCGTTCCACTTTCGCCAGGCATGACCGCGCTGAACCTAGGTGGCAGTCAGAAAATTTCCGTACCAGTAGGCGTCTTGGCTTCGGGCGCGTCGCAGACATTTTCTTTCACGATGCAAGCCACGCTCTCTGCGGTGATCGGATCCCAATTCACCATCAACGCTGGTTTCACGTCCACTTATCCCTACACGGATTTCCGCCTGGTCACGGTCGTGGCATCACTGGATCCCAATGCCAAATACGGCAATCCCGGCGGCGGCGCATACCATTCAATCGCGTCAAACACCGTGCTGCCTTACCTCATCACGTTCGAGAATGATCCTTCCGCGCTCGCCCCGGCCCAGATCGTCACGATCACAGATCAACTGGACATCACCAAGACTGCGCCGGAATCCGTCGAGTTCGGCCCGATATTCTACGGCAACCAAGTCGTCACCCCGCCCGCTGGCACGATCCCGTTCTCGATGACCGTTCCCTACGACGTGGACGGAAATCCGATCACCACGGCAGACAACATCTACGTGAGAATCACCGGCGACGCGGATAAAAATCCACTCAGCGGCACTTACGGCAAAGTCGAATGGACGTTTGAATCTCTGGATGCTCCGTTCGGAAGTCCCCCGCCGTTCACCGTCGGTTTCCTTCCCGCCAACATCACTGCGCCAGAGGGTCAAGGCGGCGTGTCATTCACCGTGATGCAAAAACAAAATCTCACGCCCGGAACACTCATCACCAACGATGCCTCCATCGTGTTCGATTTGAATCCACCCATCATCACGCCCGTCTGGACGAACCGCATCCACATCCCTGCCACGCTTTCGATCCAGAAAACGACCGACGGAATGATCCAAGTGAACTGGAGCGGCGGCACGCTCGAAGAGTGCGATGATGTCACCACGGGCGAATGGGCGGATTCATCCGTGCAAACCCCGCCGAAGGTCCAACACCCCTCGCGCCCGAAGAGATTTTTCCGCGTCAGATCGTATTGAACTGAATTGTTGTTGTTACGGAGAACCAAGAAAGGCCGGAGCGATCCGGCCTTTCCTTTTTTTATTTGGAACGGTTGCCAAAAAAATTCCTGCTGAAAGCAACCCACCCTGTCCCCCACTGCCATTGAATTAGCCGAAACTCAGAAACACATAAAAGCGCGAAGACTCCGGTTTCTTTTTGAGTTTATGAGTTTTGGCTTAAATCCAAACTCGTTCATCGGCATCGCCTTCCTTAATTCAACGGCAGTGCCCCTAGCCCCTCCTCCGCCTTCGCACAGAGCTACGGCGCGACCGCGTCGGAATGAAGTGAAGACGGGCAGAAGAGGAACTACGTTGCGGACGCGCCCTGTCGTGCTCCCCTCCTGGGAGGGGCTGGGGGTGGGTTCGGCTTCCGGAAATGATTTTTGGCAATCGGTATAGCCGGTATCCATGCGACAGCTTTCAACTTTCCGCGACACCTTCGGGAAGTTTTCACCAAGGAATTGAGTGAACGGTTGTGTCGGCTGGCAGTTCAGCCTGTTCGATTGAACCGGCGGCGGATGATGTGACTTGAAAATGTGTGTGTGCTGTCATCCATCCGCGCTGGCCGACCAGCCGTTCAAAAAATAACTCAAGCCACGCCACGACATGGAGGATGTGTCCCATGAAAACGATGCCGGGCGCGAGGGTTCAGACAGTCAATGCGGTGGCGAGAATTCTTATTGCATAACCCCGCTCAATGGGGCGTAATTTTCCAAGCTCCAACCGACGTACGCGCGAGCCTGACATAAGACAATGAAACCCCGGCTCTATCTCGAAACCACCATTCCCAGCTATCTGGTAGCCCGGCCAAGCCAAGACGTGCGATTGCTCGCTGATCAACAAGCCACCAACGAATGGTGGAAACTCCGGCGGCACGAATACGAACTGTTCATCTCGGAAGCCGTGCTGCTAGAAGTCAGCCGGGGTGATACGGCTTTTGCTGCTGCCCGCCTGTCCGCCCTTCGCGATATTTCAGTTTTACGCGATGCCCCGCTGTCGGCGGAGTTGACCCAACGATTGCTCGACGAATCCATCATTCCACCCAAAGCGGCGGACGATGCCACACATCTCGGTCTGGCGGCGGCACACGGTATGGAATATCTTCTCACTTGGAATTGTCGGCATATCAACAATCCCATGCTCCGGCGGCGTATTGAGCGGGCTTGTGCGGCCAGTGGACTGGAATGTCCCGTGATTTGTTCCCCGGTGGAACTGCTGAAAGGCGAACTATGAAAACCAATGAAATTCTGGAAGACATTTACCGCGTTCGCGAAGAGCATGCGCGCGAATGTAATTACGATGTCAAAACCATCTTCGCGCGCATGAAAACTCATCTCCAAGAACTGGAAGCCCAAGGCTGGAAGGTCGTC
>JANNAO010000583.1:0-13838 GCA_031384405.1 Verrucomicrobiota bacterium
AGGCCAGCGACGGCGACGGGCTTCCGAGTTCACAGCTCGCGTCGCCGTCGGTCGCCACTGCGTAACGGACTGGCCTCGCCCGCTCAAACAGGCGCGCCAGTAAGCTTCCTAACTCGCTTGACGAACAACACCGTATCTCCGCCAGAGTCGCAAGCGGGGGCAGTGTCAAGATGCGCCCCCCGGAGCGGGGGTGCGATCAAAGTCGGGTGAGGCTGTGCTTGAAGGAAATATCCTCCTCGTCCTCGTTCTCGTCCTCGAAATAAAGCAACAAAATCAAGGACGAGGACGAGGACGACGAGGACGATTCTTTACCCTCACCCAGTTGTAATCACTCTCCGGCCATGACGGGGCGCGCTCCCATCATTCCCCCTTCCGCACCTGAGTCCGCGTCTCGTGATATTCCGCCCGGCGATTCAGGATCACTTCGCGGCCTTCGAGAAACCATTTGGAATCCCGCACGTACCACAAACCATCCTCGGTGCGTTCGCGATCAAAACTGTAATCAAACTTCTGCGCCTCCCCCACGATCCCGCCGATGATGCTGATGCTCTCCAGGAGCGTCAGCTTGCATCGCTTGATCGCGAACTCGCGCTCGTCCACCCAGATGCGGCCCGCTACGCGATTGATCACGCGATCTTTGATGCCGTTCTCGGGGAGTTTCTTTTTCTTCGGCTTGAAATCCAGAACGAGCAGGCTGTAACCGTTCGTGACTTCACGACCGATCAATTTGAAATCATATCGTCCCACCAGATCGTCGTTGAACTGAAACTGGTTCTTGTCGAACTTTCGCGCCGCCGCCTTCTTCGCGCCAGACGAAGCGAGCTGTCCATCTTTCGGAGAACGCACCACGGTCGCTTGTGTCTGGTCTGATCCTGTCACCGGCATGGGGGCGACGACTGCCTTGGTGGGATAATTGGTCGAGATGCGGGAGTCAGACTTCTTGAGTTCGCCCTCAAAATTCCGAATCTCGGTGAGTTTGCTTCGGACGAAATAATAACGCTGCTTGAAATCAATGTCGTTCTGCGACTCCACCTCGCTGCGCTTCACAGCGTTCTTGATGATGTCTTCGACTTTGGGCAACACCTCCTCCGCCGCGTTGACGCAGAACGAATTCAACAAACACATCACGACTCCGGCGACGAACAGACGATGCAGACTTTTCATTCTCACAAGCTGCGATTTTTGACGGGCACATTTCCAGCCTATTCAGCAAAGAGAGCTTCACGACGAGATCACAGTGACTGAACCAACGAGCCGTGGGTGTGACTGGAATTGCCGTTCACGACGGGGGGGGAATCGTCCTCGTGCTCGTGCTCGTCCTCGTCCTCAAATTCCAACCCAACAAGCCGAGAACGACGACGCGGACGAAAATTGAGCGGCACTTTCAGTCACACCATAAGCCGCCGCGCTCTCGACAAATTCCCACCCGCCCGCCATTCTCCGCGCGATGGCATTCGATTCTGATGCACCGCTGGATTTGCTCTGGAAAAGTTATGGGCGCGCTTTCCAGGACTTCGACGATCTCACGCTGGGTCGTTGGCTCGCTCAAACTCTCGGCCAGCTTGAAGGCAAAGCCTGGCGACTCTCTCATCCACTCGTCGGCGCATATCGTCTCGCGTCGCAGATCGGGCACGACCGACAGATTTGGCACAAGCGCATCGCCACACCTCCGGCGGCTTACTCGGAATCACCCTGCTGCCGCGCGCCGATGTTGCCGCTGTTGACCCGTGAAGTCCGCGAATCAGGACTCATCTGCCAGCATTGCAGCGAAACCCTTGTGCCGTTCGACGAAATCCCGGAAGCCAACCGCATCGAACTCGATTTCTGGGCGGGCGTGTATGAACCGGTTCATGCCGTGGCGCACTGGGATGATCGCCAACGCAAGGGCGTGGGTAATTACGACCACGCTTACGAGAAAGCCGCAAAGACAGCGGAGGATATTTTGTTTCAAGCCGGCAAAATACTCGCGCCGCGTTTGCTTGATCATTATCCAGCCGTGATCTGGGAAGATCAGGATGAATGTCTGGAAGTCCGCCCGGAAGACGTGCGGCTGTGATTCGATTTGGTTTCTGAGTTGAACCTTCTCGACTCGCGGCAACGGCCTTTCTACGCTGTGCCCATGCGCGAAGCTTCTCTTAACTTTCTCCGAAAACTCGTCAACACTCCCAGCCCTGTCGGCCACGAAACCCGTGGTCAACGCGTGTGGCTTGATTATGCGGCGCCGTTCGCCGATGAAACTTTCTCCGACGCCTATGGCAACTGCGTCGCCGTTCTAAACAAGGGCGGCGGCCCGCGCATCATGCTCGCGGCGCACGCGGACGAGATCGCCATGTCGGTCAATTACATTGACGACAACGGCTTCATCTACGTTCGCAAGATGGGCGGCGTGGACGCGGCCATCACGAAGGCGCAACGCGTCGTCATCCACGCCAAGAACGGGCCGGTGAAAGGTGTCGTCGGTAACGTCGCCCCGCATCTCACGAGTCGCGATGGCGATGCCAAGCCCCCGAAGATTCACGACCTCTTCATTGACATCGGCGTCAGCAAACGCAGTGATGCGGAGAAACTTCTTCGCATCGGCGACCCCATCACGCTGGCCGATGAGTTCGACATTTTGCGGGGTGATCTAGCCGTGGCACGGGCGTTTGATAATCGCATCGGGACATTTGCTGTAGCCGAAGCCTTGCGATTGTTGACCGACTCGAAAGGGAAGCTGAAGGCGGAAGTGTGCGCTGTATCGAACGTGCAGGAAGAAGTCGGATTGCTCGGTGCGCGGCAGATCGCGTATTCGCTCAAGCCAGACATCGCGCTCGTCGTGGACGTGACGCACGCCACGGATTATCCGACGGTGAGCAAAGCGCAGCATGGCGACATCAAGATCGGCGGCGGCCCGGCGGTGACACATGGCGGTTGCAATCATCCTGACGTGGTCGCCCGCGTGGAGGCAGTGGCGAAGGTAAAAAAAATTCCCCTGCAACACGAAGCGATGTCCTCGACGAGCGGTACGGACACGGATGTGATTTTCTGGACGCGTGGCGGCATTGCGAGCGCGTTGATCAGTCTGCCAAACCGTTACATGCACTCGCCGGTGGAAGTCGTGAGCCTGAAAGACCTCGAACAGATTCCGCAATTGCTCGCGGCATTCGCGTTGTCCGTGAAGAAGGGCGAGAAGTTCAAGGTGAAGATTTGAACGGTAGCCGTTTGAATTTTTTCGTCAGCCCAGTTCAAAACACTTTGCCGCACTTGAAACTTGGAACTTTCCGCGCGAACCCCTAATTTCCGCGCATGGCTGGAACTGATTTCAAAGTCAAATACGTCGCGCATCTCGCGCGGCTTTCCCTTTCTGCCGAAGAAGAGCAAAAGCTCGGCGCGCAACTCAACAACATCATCGGCTTCGTCGAGCAATTGAAATCCGTGGACGTTTCTGGCGTTGAAGCCACTGCCCACGCCGTGCCGACCGTCAACGTCACCCGCGCCGACGAAGTTCGCCCTTCCATCTCGCACGAGGATGCGTTGAGGAACGCCCCCAAACAATCCAACGGCCTGTTCATCGTCCCGAAGATCGTGGAGTGATTCCGCTGAGTTTCACGCACCACGCACCACGCATCACGATGTTAAACCAACTCACCATCTCCGAACTCACGGCCAAGATCGCCAAGCGCGAAGTCTCCGCGCGCGAAGCCACGCAAGCCTGCTTGGATCGCGTCGCCACAGTGGACGGCCAGATTCACGCCTTCATCAGTCACGATGACGCCGATGCGCTGGCTCAAGCCGACGCCGTGGACAAACTGATCGCCCAAGGCAACGTCGCAAACCGCCCGTTGCTCGGCGTGCCCATCGGCATCAAGGACGTTCTCGCCGTCAAAGATCATCCGCTTAACTGTGGCTCAAAAATTCTAGGCAACTTCGTCTCGCCGTACGACGCCACGGTAATCGAAAAACTCAAGGCAGCGGGCGCGATCATCTTTGGTCGGTTGAACATGGACGAATTCGCGATGGGCAGCTCGACGGAAAATTCCGCGTTCGGCATCACGCGCAATCCGTGGGACACCTCGCGCATTCCGGGCGGCTCGTCTGGTGGTTCAGCAGCGGCGGTCGCGGCGGATGAAGTCATCGCCACGCTCGGCACGGACACGGGTGGTTCGATCCGCCAACCCGCTGCACTCTGCGGTTGCGTGGGCATGAAGCCGACTTACGGACGCGTCTCGCGTTACGGACTGGTGGCGTTTGCGTCGTCGCTCGATCAAGTCGGGCCGTTCAGCAAAGACGTGCGCGACAATGCGACCTTGCTCAACGTCATCAGCGGCTACGACAAGCGCGATTCAACGAGTGTGAATCAACCCGTGCCTGATTACACGAAAGCACTCGATGGAAACATCAAGGGACTGCGGATCGGCTTGCCGAAGGAATACATGATCGGCGGGCTTGATCCCGAAGTGAAAGCGGCGGTGGATGCGGCGGTCAAAAAGCTCGAATCACTCGGCGCGACGGTGGAAGAGATTTCCCTGCCGCACACGGATTACGCGGCGGCGACGTATTACATCATCGCGCCTGCTGAAGCGTCGGCGAACCTCGCGCGCTTCGATGGCATCCGTTACTGCGCGCGAGTGGATGGCGCGGATCCGATTGAACTTTATTCCAAGACGCGCGGCGCGGGCTTCGGCCCGGAAGTGAAACGCCGCATCATTCTCGGCACGTACGTTCTGAGCAGCGGTTACTACGACGCCTATTACTTGCGCGCACAAAAAGTCCGCACGCTCATCCGGCAAGATTTCCTCAAGGCATTCGAGAAGGTGGACGCCATCATCACGCCCACGACACCGACGGCGGCGTTCAAGATCGGCGAGAAGTCTGATGATCCGTTGCAGATGTATCTCTCGGACGTGTTCACCATCTCCTGCAATCTCGCGGGCATCTGTGGAGTGAGCTTGCCATGCGGGTTCACGAAGTCGCCCAAACTCCCCATCGGCCTGCAACTGCTCGGCAAACCGTTCGGCGAAGAAGTGATGTTGAAGATCGCGCACGCCTACGAACAAAGCACCGGCTGGCATAAAGAACGCGCGACGCTTTAGTGTTAGAGCCTGTTTGAAAACTCGCGCTCCAGGTTCGGTCAGCCAAGTCAAACAGACACCATTTTCTCCCCATGCCCCGCGAAACCACTCAAGCCAAAGCTGCCCGCGCCCGACAGATCATCGGCGTCTTGAAGAAGACTTATCCCAACTTCCGCTGCGAACTTAACTTCGCCAATCCGCTTCAACTGCTCGTCGCCACGATCCTCTCCGCGCAATGCACCGACAAGCGCGTGAACATGGTCACGCCCGCTCTGTTCAAAAAATATCTCACGGCAGCAGACTTCGCCGAATCGCGGATCGAAGAGCTTGAGGAATTGATCAAGACCACCGGCTTCTTTCACAACAAGGCGAAGAACATCAAAGGCTGCTGCCAGGGCTTGGTCGAGAAACACGGCGGCGAAGTTCCGCAAACGATGGACGAGCTTCACGCATTGCCCGGTGTCGGGCGCAAGACGGCGAACGTCGTCCTCGCGGAAGCGTTCCGCATCAGCGTCGGCGTCATCGTGGACACGCACGTCACGCGACTCACCAATCGCTTCGGCATCATCAAAGGTTCGGACGCGGTGAAGATCGAGAGTGAACTGATGAAGCTCGTGCCGCAGGAAGATTGGATCGCGTTCAGCCACTGCCTCGTCTGGCACGGGCGACGGCGTTGCGACGCGCGAAAGCCGAATTGCGCTGAGTGCGAGATCGCGAACATCTGCCCGAAGCTCGGCGTGAAATGATCTGGCACGTCATCAACTCCGGCCCGTGCGATGCCGCGTTCAACATGGCGTTGGACGAAGCGATGCTTGAAACCGTTTCGCGACTCGGCTCGCCCATGCTGCGCTTCTACAGTTGGACTCAGCCCGCTGCCACGTTCGGTTACTTCCAGCATTTCGCCGAGATCGAACGCACCACGCCGCTGCGGCCACTGATCCGTCGTCCCACCGGCGGCGGATTTGTTCCGCACGATGCGGACTGGACTTACAGCCTCGCGTTTCCCGCCGGTCACGAATGGCACTCGCTTCGTGCGGAAGAAAGTTATCGTCGCGTCCACGAGTGGATTCATCACGCCTTCACGCGACTGGGTGTTCAAACCGAACTCGCTCCTTGCTGTAAGAAAACCGTGCCCGGTCAGTGTTTCGTCGGCCATGAGAAATCCGATCTGCTCTGGCACGGAAAGAAAATCGCAGGCGCGGCACAACGTCGCAACAAGCTTGGGCTACTCATCCAAGGCTCAGTGCAACCGCCACTCTCTTTGCAACGCAGCACATGGGAAGATGCCATGCGCCAAGCCGCGCCTGACGCAGTGAAGTGGAACGAACTCGTGCTTGATGAAGAATTGCTCGCGCTCACACAGAGTTTGGTGAAGCAAAAATATTCCCAATCGCTCTACAACCAGAAGCGGTGAGTCGCAAACGAGTGGTTGAATAAGGAAACCATGAAACCATGAATCCCTTTTCCTTCCGTTCCTAGCTTCCTGGTTTCCTTATTCAGTCTTCCCGACTCCTGCGTTAATCCCGAAACCCGAAAGAAGGCCGAAATCCGAATGGGCAAACTTCATTCCGAAGCCGGTAGAGAACGGTGCGGCTTGGCCCATGATCCAACGGACGCCATTCGGGCTTCGGGCTTCGGATTTCTTTCGGATCTCGGATTTCGGACTTCGGAGTTCGGGTTAATCCCAGTTTCTGATTCCTACTCCCTCGTTCCTGCTGCTACCATCGCGCCATGCGAATTCTTGGTCTGGATCACGGAACGCGCCGCGTCGGTGTGGCGGTGAGCGATGAGTTGCACCTGATCGCCCAACCGCTCGAATACATCGCGCCGGAACCATTCGCGGATTTCTTGAAGCGGCTGAGAGAGATTCTCGCGGAGAAGGAAGTCGGTCTCATCCTCATCGGAATGCCGCGCAACATGGACGGCAGTTACGGCCCGGCTGCGCTCAAGGTGCAGGAATTCTCCGCCGCGCTCAAAGATGCCGTGGCCGTGCCGCTCAAGTTGTGGGACGAACGCCTCACCACCAAGCAAGCGCAGATGTATTTGATCCAAGGCGGCGTGCGGCGCGATCAACGCAAAGAGAAGGTGGACAAGACCGCCGCCGCGATTCTTCTGCAAAGCTATCTCGACGGACTGCACTGAAATCCAGATGCCTATTTTCCACGATTGCCAACGCTGCACCGCCTGTTGCCGATGGCCGGGACAGGTCAAGCTGTCGGATGCAGACGTCACTCGCATCGCAGGATTTCTTCACCTGACGGAAAACGATTTCATCCAGCAACACACGCGCCTGCAACACGACCGTCGCGGACTGGCATTACAGGAACAAGCCGATGGTGCGTGTGTTTTTCTCAAAGACGACCTCTGCGCAATCCAATCGGTCAAGCCGCAGCAATGCCGCGACTTTCCGAACCTCTGGAAATATCCCGGCTCAGAGAAATACTGTCGTGCCATCCCGCGTGAAGTCAGCGAGGACGACTACGTGCGGCTTGTTTCCCAAGCCACGCTTCGCACACCGGAGAGCGTGCGAGAAATCATCCGACGCGAGAAACTTTTCCACAGCTTGTAGGGCACGACGTAAGGAGTGCTACCCGAAGACGACTCGTCACCTCGCCGCCTACAGTGTTGAGAGAGTCTTGCGTGCATTAAGCCTGAACTCCGAAATGGAACTGGCGGGGCGGCGCGATTGTAGCGGCAGGCATCCGTGCCTGCCGTAGAGGGCGGCATCCTTGCCGCCCGGAAAGGGGCGTAGATTTCTGTACGTCTCTCGAATTACTTGTCTCGTGTGTTGCTCGTGCGTTTCTTTCCGCCGGGCAGGGATGCCCGGCTCTACGGCAGGCACGGATGCCCGCCGCTACTTCGGAAGTCGGGTTAAGTTTTGCGATTGCTCGCCGCGCGCTATTCCACTACTCAGAGCGGACACACATTCAACCTATGACATTCGGAATCCACTCACTGCTCTTCAGCGCAACGTTCAATGAAAAAGACCTCCCGCTGCTCGACAAAGCCAAATCGCTCGGCTTTGACGCGCTGGAAATCATCCCGTTCGATGCGGACAATTTTCCCGCCGCGAAAGTGAAACGCCGCGCTGCCGATCTCGGTCTCGACATCTACACCGGCATCGGTCTGCCCGCACACGCCAATCCCATTTCGCCCGAAGCCAGCGTTCGTGCGGCTGCGCTGAATTATTCCAAGCGACTCATTGATCTGAGCGCGGAGTGCGGCTCGAAAGGCTACGGCGGTGTGACCTATGCGGGCTGGGGTTATCTCACCGGAAAGATGCGCACGACCCACGAGTGGAACTGGGCGGTGGAACATTTCCGCACACTCGCTCAATACGCAACGCGCGTCGCGCCCGGCATGAACATCGCCGTTGAACCCGTGAACCGCTTCGAGTCGCACTTCATCAACATCGCGGCGGATGCCGTCGCGTTCTGCAAAGAAGTCGGCCAGCCCAACGTGCGCGTGCATCTGGACTCGTTCCACATGATCCGCGAGGAGGACGACTTCGTCGGCTCGGTGAAAACGTGCGGTCCGTTGCTCGGTTACATTCACGCGTGCGAAAACCAACGCGGGATTCCCGGACGCGGTCAGGTGCCGTGGCTGGATTTTTTCCGCGCGCTCAAAGCAGTGAACTATCAAGGCTGCGTCACCATCGAGTCGTTCGATCCCAACATGCCGGAGATCGCCCGACTCTGCTGCATCTGGCGGCAACTTGCGGATTCACCGGAACAACTCGCGACTGAAGGTTTGAAATACTTGAACGGAATCCGCGCGCAGGTGTGATGACCGTACGCTGTTCACTTGGTTCTCCGCTGTTTTGAGTGGATCCGCAAAGCGACGGCAAGGAGATGTCGAGCGGCGGCATAGAATTCTCCCTCTCCCCTTCGGAAGGGGGGCAGGCTTCCTGCCATCGCTGCTTGCTTCGGCGCGGCAGGCTGTGGGTAAATCTCCCCACCATTATAGAATACGAAGCAGTCATCGGTCTGGAAGCTCACGTCCAACTCAAGTCGAAGTCGGAAATGGGGTGCGGTTGCGCCACTGCGTTTCGTCCTGAGTCGAACATGGCTTGAACGAGTTGCAGGATATATGTAGCTTCTCCCCATGCCAACCACGGCAACCAATCCATTGTTTGATTTGACCCGTTTCTTTGGCGGGCGGGCGGGCGATCTCGTTGAGCGGGTGGTTGCCGCGTTGCGTGGTGCTGTGCCGGGGGAGGAGGTCTGGCTTTTTGGCTCGTGCGCGCGGGGTGATGCCAAACCGGACAGCGATCTGGATTTGCTCGTGGTGCTCGCGGACGATCATGGCATGGCTCGACCCAACCTCGCTTGTTTCAAGGCGGTCAATCGTTTGCCCGAGATTCCCCCGGCAGACGTGCTGGCGATTTCCAGGAGCCGGTGGGAGCGGGAGCGTGGCCATCCATTCGGGCTTTGCGGCGAAGCATTGGAACAAGGGATTTGCCTCTATGCGAAATGATCCGCTCGACCCGGAGTCCTGGTATGATTTTGCGCAAGAGGATTTGGTCCGGGTCTACAAGCGATTCGCAGAGGGTGACTACATGGATTGCGCCCACCACTTGCAGCAATGCGCCGAAAAGGCGATCAAGGGCAAACTCATCGGGCTGGGCTGGTCGCTGCAAAAGACACACAACCTCGCTTATCTGATCAAAGACCTTCGCAGTCGCGGCTTCGATTTCTCCTGGTACTCCGATGCAGCCGACGTGCTGACCACGGAATACATCGCCGACCGCTATCCAGGTTTCGACGACGCGCCACCGTCGCCTGCTGAGTTGCGAACATTCGTCTCGCACACGACCAAAGTTTTCGAAGCCTTGTCGGGGCGGAAGCACGCCGGCCCGGCGTTGCCACCGGAGATCGAAGCGGAGTAACAGACAGCGATTCATCATGGAATACGAAGCAGTCATCGGTCTCGAAACACACGTCCAACTCAGGACGAAGTCGAAGATGTGGTGCGGTTGCGCCAATCAATACGGCTCTGAACCGAACACCAACGTCTGTCCCGTCTGCCTCGGGATGCCCGGCGTGTTGCCTGTGCCGAACGAGGAGGCACTCCGTCTCACGGTGCTGACCGGTTACCTGCTCAACTGCGAGATTCCCCGCTTCGCCAAGTTTGATCGGAAGAGTTATTTCTATCCGGACATGCCGAAGAATTATCAACTTACGCAATACGACAAGCCGAGCACGGCGAATGGTTTCGTGGAGTTTGAATTTAGTAGTGGGGCAGGCGTCTCGCCTGCCCAGCCCGGACTGTCTCGTGTCCGCATCACCCGCGCGCATCTCGAAGAAGACGTCGGCAAGAGTACGCACTTTGAACGTCACAGCGGACTGGATTTCAATCGCGCCGGTGTGCCGCTCATGGAGATCGTCACCGAACCCGACATCACAAGCCCGGACATGGCTTACGCGTATCTCAATACGTTGACCGAGATTTTGCATCAGGGCGGCGTGAGCGATTGCGACATGGAAAAGGGCATGGTGCGCTGCGACGTGAATATCAGCGTGCGTCCGGTCGGCTCGAAGGAACTCGGCGCGAAGATCGAGATCAAGAACATGAACAGCTTTTCCGGCGTTCGTCGCGCGGCGGAATATGAGATCGCGCGCCAGATCGAAGCTGTGAAGCGCGGTGAAAAGCTCATCCAATCCACTCGCCGCTGGGACGACGTGACGGGCGTCACCGAGCAGATGCGGACGAAGGAAGACGCGCACGACTACCGCTATTTTCCCGATCCTGATCTCATGCCGCTTGCGCCGACGGATGATTGGCTGGCTGAAGTGAAGTCGCGCGTGATGGAATTACCGCTCGTGAGGAAGCAGCGTTTGATGCGTGAGTATGGTTTGCCCGCTGGCGATGCCGAGGTGTTCCGCAGCAATGTGGAGTTGGGAAATTATTTCGAGAACCTCGCCAAGCAAACGAAGAATCCCAAAGCCGTCGCGAATTGGATCATCAACAATCTGTTGGCCAAGCTTGCAAGTGGGACAGGCGTTTCGCCTGTCCAGCCTGACGCGCACGCCGATGGAGAATTCGGGGAAGGACAGGCGGGACGCGCTGTCCCACTACTGACGCTCGCCGACCTCAAGTTCAAACCTGAAGCGTTGCTCGAACTGGTCGGCCTTGTGGAAGCCAAGACCATCAGCAGTTCTGCCGCGCAACAGGTTTTCGCCGAGATGTTCGACACCGGCAAAGCTCCCGCCGTCATCGTGCAGGAAAAAGGTCTCGCGCAAGTCAGCGACACCGGCGCGATTGAGAAATTCTGCGACGAAGCCATCACTGCGAATCCGAATCCTGTGGCTGATTACAAGGCGGGTAAAGTCGCCGCGCTCAATTCGCTCAAAGGTCAGGTGATGAAATTGTCCAAAGGCAAAGCGAACCCCGCGCTGGTCGGCGAGATTCTGGAGCGGAAGTTGAAGGCGTAGCGTCGTCTTAAAACACGCCACCTGTTTTGAAGCTCACAGGAATCCTTGCGGTGTCTGCGTGCGTTTGTGAATATCGCCCCCAGTAAGCCGTCCCAATTCGACCTATGAAAATCACGACCTCGGTTCTCTGCGCGACATTGTTGTTCGCGTCTCATGTCTCCAACGCCGCAGATGTGGCCTCAGCAAACTGGCCCGCTTGGCGTGGTCCTTTCGCCAATGGCACTGCGCCCGAATCCAGTCCGCCACTGGAATGGAGTGAAACCAAAAACGTGAAGTGGAAGGTCAAGATTCCCGGAAAGGGAACTGCCAGCCCGGTCGTTTGGGGCGACAAAGTTTTCATCCTCACCGCGATTGCGCCCGAGAAAAAGACTGAACCGAAACCGGAGACCGCCGCCGCCGTTTCCAGTCCGGCAACCAATTCTGTGGCAACCAATGCTCCGGCTGGCGGCCCCGGGGGCGGGGGCAATCGGCGGCGTGGTGGCGGCGGTGGTTTTGGACGCGGAGAAAAACCGACGGAGATGCATGAGTTCATCGTGTTATGTCTGGATCGTAAGACTGGCAAGACGCTCTGGCAAAAAACTGCCAAACAGGAGATTCCTCACGAAAATCATCATCAAGATCACGGCTTTGCTTCGGCTTCACCGGTGACGGATGGCCAGGTGGTTCTCGCGTATTTTGGTTCTCGCGGTCTGCATTGTTACGACATGGACGGAAATCTGAAGTGGTCAAAGGATTTCGGCGACATGATCACGCGGGCCAGTTTTGGTGAAGGCGCATCGCCTGCCTTGCACGGCAACACGGTGATCGTGAATTGGGACGACGAAACGGACAACGACTTCATTGTCGCTCTGGACAAACACACGGGGAAAGAACTTTGGAAAAATCCCCGCAAGGAAGGCACCGGCTGGAGTACGCCTTTCATCGTCGAGCATGGCGGCCAAAAGCAGATCATCGTCAATGCCACCCAGGCTCGCGGCTATGATTTCGCGACGGGGAAAGAGCTTTGGTCCTGTGACGGCATCGGTTCGAATCCCGTCGCCAGCCCCGTTGTCGCCGGGGACACCGTGTATCTGATGAGTGGTCATCGCGAGCCTAACTTGAAAGCCATCACGTTGGGGCGCACGGGCGATCTGACTGGAACTGATGCGATCCGCTGGAGTCACAACAAAAGCACGCCGTATGTGCCTTCTCCCGTGCTGGTCGGAGATGCTCTTTATTTCATTCAGGGCAACACCGGCAAACTTTCGTCCTTCAACGCGAAAACCGGGCAGCCAAACTATGAGGCTCAACAGATTGAAGGCATCTTCGGTGTGTATGCATCCTTGGTGACGGCCAAAGACCGTATCTATGTCATGGGGCGCGAAGGCAAATGCGCAGTGCTCAAACACGGTCTCCAAATTGAAATTCTGGCCACCAACAAACTAGACGACCGAACCGATGCTTCGATAGCCATCGTGGGAAATGAATTGTTGATTCGCGGAAAAGAAAACCTTTATTGCATCGCGGAAAAGTAGGCGGGCGGAGTCAAAGAGTTGGGGTGACCAACGGGATTCGAACCCGCAACAACCAGAATCACAATCTGGGACTCTACCATTGAGCTATGGCCACCAACCGGCGGGAAGCCTAGATTTACCGTGCGTTGCGGTCAAGTTTTCCCTCAGTCGCCGGATGTTTGCGGAAGTGCTGTGCTCTTGAACCATGCCCTTGCTCGAAATCAAAAATCTCCAGCTCGACTTCGTGAATTCGGAGGGCAGCGCGCGCGCTGTGGATGGCGTATCGCTCACGCTCGATGCGGGCGAAACGCTCTGTCTTGTCGGCGAAAGCGGTTGCGGCAAGAGCGTCACCGCGCAATCCATCGCCCGCCTCGTCCCCACTCCGCCTGCGAGTTATGTCGGCGGCGAGATTCTCGTGAACGGTCGAGATGTGTTGAAGATGTCGCCTGAAGAATTGCGTTCCATCCGTGGCGGTGTGGTGAGTTACGTGTTTCAAGAACCGGGCGCGGCATTGAATCCTGTGTTCCGCATCGGCGCGCAGATCAAGGAATCGCTGAAGCTCCATCGTCCGGATGCCGCCACGGATGCCGAAGTCCTCCGCCTGCTGAAGCTCGTCGGCATTCCCGCGCCGGAATCGCGGCTGAGAAATTATCCGCACGAAATGTCCGGCGGCATGCAGCAGCGCGTGATGATCGCGATGGCGCTGGCCTCGCAGCCGAAGCTGCTCGTAGCCGACGAACCGACGACGGCGCTCGATGTCACCATCCAGGCGCAGATCATCGAGCTGCTGGGCGACCTGCGCCGCCAGCTCGGCATGGCCGTCCTGCTCATCACCCACAACCTCGGCATCGTCGGCGACC
>JANNAO010000010.1:0-18385 GCA_031384405.1 Verrucomicrobiota bacterium
CAACTGGAAGGTCCAGCACCGCGGTACGGCACGCTCCGGCACAAGGCGCTCGATACCATCGAGAGCGACGTCGCGTGGATACCTGACTGGGGCAAGAGCCGCATTGAGGCGGCGGTGAAGTCGCGTCCCGACTGGTGCATCAGCCGCCAGCGCACCTGGGGCGTGCCCATCCCGGCGTTTTACGACGCGCAAAACAACCCGATCCTCGACGCGCAAATCGTCCGCAACGCCGCTGACCTTATCGAGAAGCACGGCTCAAACATCTGGTTCGAGAAATCTGTGGCTGAACTTTGGTCGCTCGTGAAGCCCGCGAATTGGAGCGGCGCAGAAGCCGTGGCCAAGTCCAGCGACACGCTCGACGTGTGGATTGATTCAGGTTCGTCATCACGCGCAGTGCTGATGCGCCGCGCCGAGTTGAATCACTCAACTCTCAACTCTCAACCATCAACTGATTCCTGGCAGGCCGACGTTTATCTGGAAGGCAGCGATCAACATCGCGGCTGGTTTCAATCCTCACTGCTGCTCTCGCTTGCGGGCAACGGCGCGGCGCCGTTCAAAACTGTGTTGACGCACGGCTTCATGGTGGATGCCGACCGCGAGAAAATCTCCAAGAGCAAACAAGGCGGCTACGAGAAACCGCAGACCGCCGAAGCCTACGTGAAGAAATACGGCGCGGACGTGGTGCGGCTCTGGGTCGCGTCGCAGGATTATCGCAGCGACATCGTCGTGAGCGAGGAGCGCATCAACAAAGTGGGCGAGACGTATCGCGGCATCCGCAACGCGCTGCGCTACCAACTCTCGAACCTCTACGACTTCGATCCCGCGAAGCACACCGTGGCCGACGACCAATTGACCGGCCTTGATCGCTGGATTCTCGGCGAGTTCGCGAAGCTCGAAGCTGAAGTTCTAGCGGCGTATGACAAATACGAGTTCCACGTCGTCTATCAAAAGGTCAGCCAGTTCATCGCGGTGGAATTGTCCTCGATCTACCACGACGTGATCAAAGACCGGATGTACACCGACGCCGCGAACTCCACGCGCCGTCGCTCCACACAGACTGCGTTGCACCGCATGGTGACGAGCCTGTGCCAGATGCTCGCGCCGATGCTGGCGTTCACGGCGGACGAAGCGTGGGAATTCATTCCGGGGAAGCCGACGGGGTCGGTTCACGGAGCGTCGTGGAAACCTATCAATTTTTCCACTACGGAAACTGAACAAGCAGACTGGAAAACACTTTTTGAAACGCGTGTTTCCGTTTTGCCGGAATTGGAAAAATCACGTCAAAGCAAGGCCATTGGAAAATCTCTCGAAGCCAAGGTGGAGTTGCTCGGCTATACAGCTGATGCTTTAGACACTCAAAAACGCCATGAGAACGAACTTCGTGAATTGCTAAACGTTTCCCAGCTAGATGTCGTGCCGATGCCACGCGTTGGAGGAACAGCGTCTTGGATAGCAACCGTGAAGAAGGCGGACGGCCAGAAATGTGAGCGGTGCTGGCATTGGGAAACCGACATAGGCACGCACACTGATCACCCCACGGTGTGCGGACGCTGCGCTGAAGCGGTTAGGACAAGGGGTAGTTGAAGTCACCATATGAATCCTGATGATGTCTTGTTTGAAGTGGCTGCGCGTGAAGTTTCGGATCAAACCTGCGTGAAGGGTATTATGGCACGAGCTTTCAGCGACGCACTTGGGGACAAAGAAAAAACGCTAGCATTGTATCTTAAATATCGCGTCGCCAATCTAAAAGAAGAACAAGAAATCTTTCTGAACAGAAAGAAACAAGAGGAGCAGGCTACTCGCGATAAATTGGAAAAAATCGAGGAAGACAGAAAACGCTCTGAAGCTACAGATAAAGATAAAATGGAACAGCAGCTTTTTACAATTTGTAAAAAATGCGGTTACATGGGCCAAATGGAACCATCAATAATTGGTTATGTAGCTTTTTCTTTCGACACTACCTGCAAATGCCCTAAGTGTTCATACCATTTCACTTGGTATTACATACCACCAGAGAAAAGGTCTTAGCGGACTGCGGCGATTCAGTAATTCAAATGTTGCACCTATGATGCTATGCAATCGTTATGTCGAGGCGGTGAAGGAATTCTACGCCAAAAATTGATACCTGTGAACGCACCCGGCTTTCGCGACGCACTCGTGGCTTACATCCGCGAGCAAGCCAAGCCCGTGGACAAGTTCAGCCATCAACCGCGTCTCTACACGCTGACCCGCGAAGTCGGCGTGGGTCAAACCTACGATGATGACATCGTCTTCGCTGCTGTATGGCTGCACGATCTTGGAGTGTTCGTCGGCCATCGCCCGGAAGAACTGGAGGCTTTGGCTAAGTGGGATTGCGTCGCCTATGCAATGAGACAGACGCCCGGCGTTTTGAAGAGCATCGGTTTTCCCGCCGAAAAGATTCTCGCCGTCGTCGAAGCCATCCGCACGCACCAACCACAGGCGAATCCCACCACCATCGAGGGCATCATCGTGCGCGACACGGATATCTTGGAGCAGTTGGGTGCGGTGGCGGTGTTGCGAACCGTCTGCAAGATCGGGCGCGATACGCGCTTCCAAACTTTCCCTGATGCCTTGCGCGTGTTGCAGAAGAATGCCGATACACTTTTCTCGCAGCTTAAGCTACCTACGGCTCGAAAACTGGCTGAACCGCGATTGGAAATCCTGCAACAATTTCTTGCGGCAACCAAAGCGGAGCAGTGTTGGGATTTTTAGCTCACTACGCAGGCAGCGCCATTTTTGCCTTCAGACCCATGCCATCGGTCTTAACTCAAAACTCAAAGCAGCGATACAGCAGACTGCCAGTCTGAGCTACGCGGAAACTGTCGCCGTCGGTGAAACGCAGATGCCACTTCGGAGTTTGAGCTTAGTGATGGACGCATCTAGTCCCCATGTCTCAAGGTGCGCCCTGTTTGGGAAGGCAAAAATATTCCACCTAGACATCACAATTTTGCCTCAATTAGGCTGTCTGTGAGTCGGGTGTTCAGATTGACCAAACATTTCGACCCTGGAGAGAGATTTCTGATTCGACTACACACTTCATCTGAACCACAGAACAAATCCGCCCGCCGGATCACGCGGCGGCGGTTCATGCGGCTGGGTCTTTACGGAATTCCGACCGGCATCGTCGCCGAGGCCGCGCTCATCGAACCGAATTGGATCAAGGTGCAGAAATTGAATCTGGCAAAAGACAAACCCACGCACCGCATCGTTCACTTCACCGACCTGCATCACAAAGGCGACCGCAAGTTTCTCCAATCCGCCATCAACAAGATCAATGCGACATCGCCCGATCTGGTTTGTTTCACCGGCGACCTTATCGAGGACTCGAAGTTTCTGCCGGAAGCTCTGGAGCTTTTTCAACAGATCAAGTCGCCGCTCTACGGAGTTCCAGGCAATCACGATTACTGGGCGAACGTAGACTTCAAAGTCATCGCCGACGTGTTCACCAAAACCGGCGGGCGTTGGCTGATGGACGAATCCGTTTCGACGGCGGACGGCAAAATCAATATCGCCGGTTCAACGTGCAGCAAGCCACCAAGCCTCAGCCTCAGTGCGACGCAAAAGAACATCGTGCTGATCCATTACCCGGAGTGGGTGGATAAACTCGGGGCGTATCAGTTTGACCTCGCGCTGGCAGGTCATTCGCACGGCGGACAGGTTCGCATTCCGTTCTATGGCCCGCTGGTGGTTCCGTGGGGCGTGGGGCAATACGATCTGGGACTGTTCAAAACCAAATCCGGCCCGCTCTACGTGAACGCAGGCTTGGGTTGGTTCTATCTGAATCTCCGTTTCAATTGCCGCCCGGAAATCACGGTGATTGAAATCTGATTCGCGGCTTGCTACCTCATCGCTGGTCAAATGTCTGATTCAACTCCAAAACTTCGCATGGCGACGACGGACGATCCGGCGGCCAGCGCCAAATGGTCCGAACGCGCGCACGTTCCCAGCAGGGTCGAGCGCGAGTATGCGCTGGAGCAATCGCTCGGCAAATTCCGCGTCGGCTCAGTCAAGGCGCTCAATGCCGTGCCGCTCACGCGTGGTCTGGAAAGCGAGATCGTCTATGATGTGCCCTCCAAGCTCGCCCAGATGTTGCAGGCCGATGAACTCGACGCCGCACTCGTCAGCATCGTCGAACCGCTGTTCCATGATCGTTACGATATTTTGGATGGCGTCGCTGTGGCATCACTTGGCGAGGTGAAGAGTGTGTTCCTGGCGCACAAGAAACCGATCTCCGAGGTGAAGGAAGTTTTCTGTGATACCGCGTCGCTCACGAGCGTGATGCTGCTGAAAGTGTTGCTCGCCGAACGTGGCTTGAGGCCGGAGTTCAAGCCGCTGGAAAATTATGCGGCGGCCAAAGAAAAAGATTTCGTCCTGCTCATCGGTGATCCCGCGCTGGATTTTTTGTTCGCCAATCAGACGCACGATATCTTCGACCTCGGTGCGGAATGGACGGAGTTGACCAAACTGCCGTTCGTCTATGCGGTGTGGGCGATGCGCCGGGGCGTTCACACGCCGGATTTGCGCCGCACATTGCGCGAGGCGTGCGACTTCGGCCTCGATACGATGGATCACATCATCAACAGCCGCACGGAATACACGTTGGATTTCCGGAAGGATTATCTCGGCTGGCACATCCATCATCACCTGTGCTCGGATGAAAAACGCGGCATCGCAAAGTTCATCGAGATGCTCCGCAAGCACGGCTTCGGCCCCGTGTTCGAGCCGACGTTCGTATCGTAGAGATTTGAAAGGCTAAGAGATCATCGCTTTGGTCTTGGAGACCAGCCGCACATCCGTGACGCGCATTTTCTTATCCACCGCCTTGCACATGTCGTAAATCGTCAACGCCGCCACGCTCACCGCAGTCAACGCTTCCATCTCAACACCTGTTTGCGAAGCGATCTTGGCCGAAGCGGTGATCACGATGCGGTCGCGAGACTTCGGCGTTTCAAAATTAACTTCGCAGTGCGTGATGGGCAGCGGATGACACAGCGGGATGAGATCGCCAGTTTTCTTCGCGGCAAGAATTCCGGCGAGCCGAGCCGTGGCGAGCACGTTACCTTTGGCGATGCGATTGGACTCGATGAGTTTCAGCGTGGCCTTCGCGAGGCGGATTTCACCACGCGCCACGGCTACACGCAATTGCACGGGCTTGGTGGAAACGTCCACCATGCTGGCTTCACCGCGCGCATTGAGATGAGAGAGTTGTCGCATGAGGACGTTCTAACTGGCGGGCGAAGGATTCGCAAAGGTCTTTTCGGATTTTCCAACACTATCGTCGCGTGGCTCCAGTCTCCGACAGCAAAAACATCGGCCACTTCCCGCTTGCCATCAGCCACTTTGAATCGCAAAGTCAAAGCATGAAAACGGATCAAGCCGCCGAACAACTTCAAACCATCCGCACCTTAATGGAACGCTCTGCGCTCTACCGCCGCGCGCTGGCGCCAGTGATGTTGTTCGCCGGAGCTTTTGGGGTGATTGCCGCCATCGTCGGCACATGGCTGCATCTGGATTCGATCAAACCGTTTGGCTGCTTATGGCTATCAACTGCGATTGTCGTAATTTCAGGTGCTTTCATAATCGCACGACGCCAAGCTTTGAAGGAAAACGAAGCGTTCTGGTCTGCGCCGACGCGGCGAATTGCACAAGCTCTTTTACCGTCCTTATCGGCAGGAATGGGCATGGGGCTCGTATTAATGCAAATTGCTGGAATCAATGGCTTCACCTCTTTGCTCACATCTCTTTGGGTCGTGTTCTATGGCTGTGCGTTGAATTCAGCGGGTCATTTTACGCTTAGAGGGATGAAATTATTCGGATGGTTGTTCATTGCTGGAGGCTGTGGGGCATTAGTATTTGTTTCGTTCGTAGGCAGTATCAATTCCCATCACCTTATGGGAATTTTCTTCGGTGGACTTCATCTAGCCTACGGTATTTATCTCTACCTAACCGAGAAGCGAAAGAATGTCGTGTGAACCCCGAACCTTTCCTCCAGCTTGATCGGGTGATCCACGAGAAGGGACGGCTGGGCATCATGTCCATGCTCGCCGCGTCGCCGGAACTTTCGTTCACGGAACTGCGCGACACGCTCGACATGACGGATGGAAACATCACCACTCACATCCGCACGTTGCAAGAGGCGGGCTACATCTCCGTGAGCAAATCCTACGAGAAGAACCGTCCGCTCACCACCTGCTCGCTTACTGCTGCCGGACGCAAGGCATTCACCAACCACGTCAATCTGCTGGAACAAATCGTCCAGCAAGCCCGGGGGAAATAATTTTCTTTTGAACGCCGCGCAGAGCCTCGTGGTCTTTTACTTTGTAATGCAAAGTGGATATGAAAATCATTCGAGCTGAACATCTGGGAATGTGTTTTGGCGTGCGGGATGCAATCGCCCTGGCCTCTGACACCGCGCGGCGTGAGCCGCTGACAATCCTCGGCGACCTCGTCCACAACGAAACCGTGTTGACCGAGTTGCGCGCCGAAGGGATTCAATTCCAGCGCACGCCGGAATCCGTCGGCACGCGGACGGTGATGATCACGGCGCATGGAACATCGGAACGCACTTTGAGCCAGACGCGCGGGCGTGGATTGAACGTGATCGAGGCCACCTGCCCGCTTGTTCACGTCGCGCATCGCGCTCTAGCAAAGCTCGTCGCCGAGGGCGCGTTTCCCATCATCATCGGCAAACGCGATCATGTGGAAGTGCGCGGCATGACGGATGACCTCGCGGAGTTCGATGTCGTGCTTTCACCGGAAGACGTAATGAATCTTTCAGCGCACACGCAGTTTGGCGTTGTTGCTCAAACCACACAGCCCATCGAACGCGTGCGCGAACTTGTTCAATTGATCCGGCAACGATTTCCGCAATCCGAAGTGCGCTTCATTGACACGGTCTGCCAGCCGACGAAGCAGCGGCAGCAAGCGGCTATCGAACTCGCCAAACGCTGCGATGTACTCGTCGTCATCGGCGGCGCGCACAGCAACAACACGCGCGAATTGGTCACGACGTGCAGCGGACATTGCCAGCGCGTTCATCACGTTCAAACGGCAGACGATTTGCGCGCGGAATGGTTTTCCGAGAACGACACAGTGGGCATCACAGCAGGAACATCCACGCCGGATTCAGTGATCACAGATGTCGAAAGAAATTTGCGAGCGAGGAAACAACCATTGAACACGTCGGCACGAACTGATAACTCCATCGCAGTCACCTCACGCAATTGATGCCAGCCAACCCAACAACTCCGCACGAAGCAGAACTTAGCACGTTGCTGCGCTCCGAATCCCAGACCGTCGCGGCGTGGACGACCGATTGGAACGCGCGGCGTGTCGCGTCGCATCTCGCGGTCATCATTGTCGGTGCGGGATGTTTTGGCGCGGCGATGGGGTGGTGGCGTTCGCCGGAACAGGGATTGTTCGTGGCCATCAAATTCCCACTCATCCTCGTTCTGACCGCACTGGGCAATGCGCTGCTCAACGCCATGCTCGCGCCGTTGCTCGGCCTCAACATCTCGATGCGCCAATCCATGCTCGCCATTTTGATGAGCATCGCAATCGCAGCCGCGATCATGGGAGCGTTCAGTCCGCTGCTCGGCTTTCTCGTGTGGAACGCGCCGCCGATGACGTCGGACGTGAAGTCCACGGCCACGTACGGCTTCATCAAACTGGCAATCGTGGGGGTGATCGCCTTCGCTGGCATCGCAGGCAACGTGCGTTTGTTTCAATTGCTGCGTCAGCTCGCGCCCAGCCGAAACATCGCGCGCCGCGTGTTCATCGCGTGGCTCGCAGGGAATCTTTTTCTCGGCAGCCAGCTCTCGTGGATTGCGCGACCCTTCATCGGCTCGCCGCAGTTGGCTGTCGCTTTCCTTCGCGAGAACGTGCTCAAAGGAAATTTTTATGAGAACGTGTGGAACACCGTTGTTGGCCTCTTACGATTTATCTTTGATTAAACTGAACCCAATAAAATTATGAACGAACAAAATCCAAACCTCCCGCCATTCCTGACACCGCCACCACCCACGACCGGTCCGCGCCCGCTGGGCGATGATCCCGCCGAACGCGAAGCGATCCCGAACGTCCTCGTCACCATCGAATCCATCCTGCGCCAGCCGCGCCGACTCATGTTTCAACTCCGTCAGCCCGGCGCGGGCAAACTCATCGCCGCGATGTTCTTCGTCACGATTGTTTGCAGCTTGATCTACGGCGTCATCATCGGCTCGTTCTCTGGCGGGATGCAATGGTGGGCTGCGCCGGTGAAAGTCACGGCGGGATTGCTCGTCGCCACGATCATCTGCCTGCCGAGCCTCTACATCTTCACCTGCCTGAGCGGTGCGAAAGCGCGACTCATCGAAATCTTCGGCCTCGTCGCGGGACTGCTCATGCTGATGACGATTCTGCTGATCGGCTTCGCGCCCGTAGCATTCCTGTTCTCGCAATCCACGAATCACATCGCGTGGATGGGTTTCCTGCACCTGATGTTTTGGGGCATCGCCACGGTGTTCGGCCTGCGCTTCCTCAATGCTGGATTCTCGCACGCACAAGCGCGCTCCAACGCCGGACTCAACACCTGGGCATTCATCTTCGTGCTGGTGGTGTTGCAGATGACCACTGCGCTGCGTCCCATCGTTGGCACATCCGACAAGTTCATGACCAACGAGAAGAAATTCTTCATGAGTCATTGGGGCGATTCAATTGATTCGTCATCGAACAAAACCCCGGAACAATCGCGATAGCACTCGCGCAGACTTTATGGCTCAATCGGGCCATGCCGAAACGATACCGTTACAAACTTCCCGCTTCCGGCGGGGGTTCAGGCGGGATTTTTCTCGGCTTGTTCGTGTGCTTCGTTCTCGGCATCACAGTCGTCGTCTTCTTTACGTCCGGTAAAAAACCGAACAAACAAACAGCGCGGAAAAATCCTTCCGTAAATGCTGTCGCAAAAGCCACCTCGCCCGCTTCGCAAAAGCCAAAGACAATCGCACAACTTTCTCTTCCGACTCCGCAGCCCGATCCCGTCGTTCAAGGCGAACCCGAATCTCCGCGCTCTTCATTGAAAACAAACGCGCCCGTGTCTGGCCAAAAACCAACACGCGAGATGCCGCCGACTGGTTTCCCACGCGCGCCGCGCGACACACTTGAAGCCCAGATCACTCTCGCGCGGCTCGCTATTTCCTCCGGCTCGATTGATGGCGTGAATGGTTCACAGACGCGGGCGGCGTTGCTGGCGTTTCAACACGGGAACGGATTGACGCCCACCGGCGAGCTGGATGTTTCCACCCGCAACGCGCTCATACTTGAAGCTGCGCCGTTGACCAGTTACGTCATCACCAGCAACGATCTCGCGCGCCTGCAACCGATCAGCAAGACGTGGCTCGGCAAATCCCAACAGACCGCGCTGGATTACGAAACCGTTCTCGAACTCGTCGCCGAGAAGGGACACGCCTCGCCCACGTTGACGCGCAAGCTCAACCCCGGCGTGGACTGGACGAATGTTATCGCTGGCACGGGGGTGAAGATTCCCGCCGTGGATTTTCCCGCGCCGAAAATCAAAGCAGCATTCGTTGTCATCAGTCTCACCGAGCGACGCCTGCAAGCGTTTGATGAGAACACGAACTTGCTCGCGCACTTTCCGTGCAGCATCGCGGCGAAGTTTGAGAAGCGACCCGTGGGCGAGTTGCATGTCAAAGCCGTCGCGCCAAATCCCGATTACACGTTCAACCCGGAAGTGTTTCCTGAATCCGAAGAAGCGCGTCAGTTGAAGACGAAGTTGATCCTGCCACCCGGCCCGAACAATCCGGTGGGCACGGCATGGATCAGCTTGGACAAGCTCGGATACGGGATGCACGGCACGCCCAGCCCGGAGCAGGTGGGTCGCACGGAATCTCACGGCTGCTTCCGCCTCGCGAATTGGAACGCGGAATACTTGATCAAACTCGTCTGGGTCGGGATGCCGGTGCGAGTGAATCCGTGATGAAACTGACGGGCATTTCAAGCCCAACTCAAATACAATTGTCGGGAAGGCGGTCACAATTTACTAGTTCAACAACCCATCATGAAAACAAGCAGCGTCTGTCCCGTGTGCCAAGGGAAAATCTCTATGTGGGCTGGCATCAGAGAGCTAATGCCAAATCGCCTGCGTTGCACCCATTGCAAAACTCAATTCAGCGTTCAGATGCCACGACCCTGGCTATATTATTCGTCCTGCATTTTGATCATACTCGGTTTGGTTTCAGGTATGATGGCAGCGCATCATGCTTTTGGTCACTTGGGCTTGGCTCTGGGAGTCGGTGCTTGTGTAATTTTTCTGATCTTACTGGAGGGCGTGTGCGGAATTGTTGTTCTTACCTATGCGAAACTGATCCCTGAAATTTTAGATAAGAGCCCAACCTCAGAAAAACTTCGTCACTTATGTAAGCTGACAAGGACGGATGTTGCGCTTTTGCTTGTTCCATGCATGGTCGGTTTAATCGGGTTGGGGATATTATCGAGCCAACTCATTGAAATCCAAAACATACTGGCTAAACAATCGTTGCGAGACAAAAACAGCCAACAGAAATGGGAGAAAGCACTCGAACGATTAGACAGTGGGGAAGCAGAATTAACCTATGACAAAGCTACGCAGGACAAAATATTTAGCGCGTTGCGTGCAGCCAAGGAAGATTATGCCTTGCTATTACGGATAAACAAAAACATCACTGGCTTGTTGTATTCTTTATTAGAGCTAGTCGCGTTAGGCGTAATACTTCAAGCAGCAGCAGTCTTCTATGTCAGCATGCGATTGAAAATGAGAGCGATCAACTCGACTTTGGCGACTCAAGATGCATCGCCTGTTGAGGGCTGCTTCAAAACTTAACTACTGCCCGCTTCCGCTCCGCCAATTTCCAACATTCCTTGTAACCCACGTTGCGCGCGAGTTGCATGGCTTCAGCGAAGTTCATCCCGACCTCCTCGGGCTTGTGCGCGTCCGAGCCGAACGTGATGGGCACGCCCTTCGCAAACGCGAGTTCGAGAATATGCCGGCTGGGATAAATCTCTTTGCAATCCTTGCGCAGGCCGGCGGTGTTGAGTTCGATGGCGCAGTTGTGTTTCTTCGCGGCGGCTAGGAATCGTTCGTAGAGTGGGGTGCAATCTTTAGTTGGACGATGACCAAACTTTTTCGGCAGATCGGCGTGACCGATGATCTCAAACAAACCAGTCTCCGCCGCCCGCGTGAGCCAGTCGAAATAAACTGACCAGACTTCAAACGCATCGCGGTGTTTCCACTCGGAAAGTTTGCTGGGATCATCAATGGCCCACGTCTCCGAAACGTAATGCACTGAGCCGATGAAATAATCCCACGGATGCCGCGCGGCGAGGTCGCGAATCCACTCCTCGTGGCCGGGCAGATAATCCACTTCAAGCGCGAGGCGGATGGTGAGTTGCGGAAACTCGCGTTGCGCGCGGCGGACTTTCTCCACGTATTCGTCGAGCTGGTGATTGAACATCCGCCACTCATCGAAATCATCGCGCGCCATCGGCGAGTGATCCGAGAAGCCGATTTCGGTGAAGCCGAGTTCCACGGCGCGACGGGCATAATCCACCGGCTCGCCGCTGGCGTGGCGGCAAAGCGGCGTGTGCATGTGGTAGTCGGGCGGCAACTTCACGGCAGAGAGTGTTGGAATTTGTGCGAAGAGTGTCGAATGAAAAGTCGGCGGTGCTTGTAATCCATCGGGAATGCCCTGACCCCGGCTCCGTTTGGCGGGCTTGATTGTTGAAGGCGACACGTTGTAGGGTTTTGTCGCAACCCCCGCTCGCTCATGGACGCGACCATCGCAGATCAACGCAAGCGACACATCGTCATCGTGGACGATAACGCGGAGCTGTCTTGGTTTTTTCAGGAGATTCTCAAGCTGCACGGCTATGAAGCGACGGTCTTCAACCATCCAGTGCCCGCACTCAAACACGTTCTCGCCCAGCACACGGACGTGATCATCTGTGATCTGCAAATGCCCGAACTAGATGGCGATCTTTTTTACGCGACGGTCGAGCGAGCGCAGCCTGCGTTGGCGCAACGCTTCATCTTCGTGACAGGCGTGGCGGATGAGGAGCGGTTTCAGACATTCACCAAAACGGTGGAAGCTCCTGTGTTGCGAAAGCCGGTGTCGGTGGAAAAGCTTCTGGAAGAGATCGCGCGGCTGGTGAGATGAGTTTGCGTTTGACTGAAACTGCGCCCGCAAAAAAACGGCGACCCGATTGCCAGATCGCCGTTTTAGAAAACTTCAACCTTTCACATCCCCATGATCTGATAGCCACAATCCACGTAGAGCACTTGTCCCGTGATGGCCGCTGCGCCGTCGCTGGCGAGGAATGTGCCTGTCGCGCCGAGTTCTTCGGGAAGGACGTTGCGTTTGAGTGGCGCGTGAGCTTCGTAATGTTTGAGCATGTCGCTGAATCCGGCGATGCCGCGCGCGGCGAGAGTGTTCACCGGCCCCGCGCTGATGCAGTTGACGCGGATTTTCTTCGGGCCCAGATCGTAAGCGAGATAGCGCGTGCTGGCTTCGAGTGAAGCCTTGGCCACCCCCATGACGTTGTAGTGCGGCACAACCTTCTCCGCGCCGTAATAACTCATAGCCACGATGCTGCCGCCTTCGGTCATCAATGGTTCAGCACCACGAGCGAGCGCGACGAGCGAATACGCGCTGATGTCATGCGCCACGCGATACGCTTCGCGCGTGGTGTTGATGAACAAGCCTTCGAGCGATTCCTTGGGCGCGAACGCCACGGAGTGCAGGAGCAAATTCAGTTTGCCAAACTTCGCACCCACATCGGCGCACACGCGGGCGATGTCCTCGTCCTTGGTCACGTCGCACGGCATGAGGAGTGTGTCGCTGCCGAAAGTTCCGGCGAGTTCCTCGACGTTTTCCTTGAGGCGTTCGCCTTGGTAAGTGAAGGCGAGTTTCGCGCCCGCTTTGTGCCAGGCTTGGGCGATGGCCCAGGCGATGGAGCGTTTGTTGGCGACGCCGAAGACGATTCCGGTTTTTCCTGCGAGTGATGACATGGTTTTGTTCGGTTGGGATTTAACGGGTCACTTACGGCTCGAGTCAACAAGCCTCAGACCGCCGCCAGAATGACCACGCCGCCGCGTGGAATCAAGTTTCTGTTCGGGTTGCAAGTGAAGCGTACGAATCAGAACAACACGTTTTTCACAAACTTTGCGAGATGTTCTGTCGGCTTCAATTGGCGTGATCAGCATGAACACGTCGGTAAATCTGGTGGAGATGAAAACCGTGCGAGGCGTCTTGGGACTCTTTTGCATTCCTATTTTGCTGCGGTGGCAATCGGACGACTCACCGCCCGCAACGAATTCTGTCCCTTGCGCGAGAAATCAATGGACTCGCCGAGAATGCGGACCGCCTCTTGGGGTGCGTGGAAGCCCGTGGAGTTTTCCGCTTCGACGAAATCCAGATAGAACTGCGCTTTGCGTTGGAAGTCCTGCGCCTTGGCGAGTTCATTGGTGGACACGCCAGCGGCTTTCGCGCCCTTGAGGTCGTCAATCAAATCCATCAGCGCATCCATCGCGAGATTCCGAAGTGAATGTGTGCGGCTCTGAATGGTTTCGACGCGCGTCTTGAGTTCCTCCTCCGGCCAATGATGACAGGTCTGGCAGGCTTTGTTGATGTTCAGCATCGGGCTGCGGATGTGATGATCGCTGATCTTGTGCGCCCCGACTCGCGTGTACGGCATGTGGCAATCTGCACACGCGACGCCCGAACGCGCGTGAATACCTTGAGTCCACAATTCGAACTCGGGATGTTGCGCCTTGAGCAGCGGCGCGCCGGTGTCCGCGTGCGTCCAGTCTTTGTGACCGATCTCGTCGTAGTAGGCGAGGATGTTCTCGACCTTGTCGCCCTTGGCCCACGGGAAAACCAGCTTTTTTTCCTGGCCCATGAAGTAATACTCCACATGGCATTGAGCGCAGACGTAACTGCGCATTTCCTGGCGCGTGGCATCTTTGTTGACGACGTAATTCGTCACGCCCTGACTCGCTTTCAACGCGGCGATGCCTTCCATGAACGCCGGTCGCGTGATGCGCAGTGCCATCGTCTGCGAATCATGGCAATCAATGCACCCCACGGGATGCTGCACCAGTTTGCGCGCTTCGGCATACGGCAACTGGTTGATCTGCTCCCAACCTTTCACGAGATCGCCGTCGCCGGCTTTTTTGTTCGCGACATAAGTCGAGGCGTGGCAATTCATGCAAGTGCCGGGCTGCGGCTTGGCTTGCCGTCCGGTGAACGTCTGGTCATCGAGCATGAAGGCGTGGCCGCGTTCCTCGCGGAAGTCTATCGCGAACGCGTAACCCGACCACATTTTTTTGAGGCGCGGGTCTTCCTCGATCTTCGACTGCGCCACGATGGAGCGCGGGTCGGCTTGCGTGGGCGTGCGCGGCAGGGCGTCGCTGCCGCCGAATTTCGTGCGGACCTGATCCACGGTCTTGAGGTAGGCGTCGTATTGCAGTGGAAAATTCTTACCCCACACCGCCGGGTCTTCAGTGTCGTCAGTCAACTCTACCACGCGGAAGAACGGGTTCTTCGCCTCCTGTTTGTGCTCCAATATGTTCACGAGCAGCGCAAGCCCGCCGATGGCGACGAGTGCCGCAATGCCGACGGCGAGACCAAACTTGATGATCTGCCCACCGAACTGGTGACGGGCTTTTTGATTCGAGGAAGCGAGTTTTGTTTTCATAGAAGATCAATGCAGGTGTCCGACATTGCGATGACAACGGATGCACGACGTCGTGTCGGCGGCAGAGTGCTTGTTCGCCGGGCCTTCAATCATTTCTGCAATTTCCGCGTGACATTTGCGACAGGCTTCGTTGGCGATCTTGCGATTCCGTTCGTTGATCTGGATGTTGTCCGGATATTTGCCCGTGGTGAAATAAAACGAGTGCCAGAAACCGTTTTGGGCCTTGGTGGAGTATTTGCCGACGAAATCAGCGGGCGCGTGGCAATCGTTGCAGGTTGCCACACTGCGATGGCTCGATTTGATCCAGCCGTCGTATTGCTCCTGCATGACGTGGCAATTCACGCATGCCTTGGGATCATTGGTGAGATACGACGCGCCTTTCGCGTAGATGAACGTGTAAGCACCCACACCGAGCGCGAGGCCCAGCACCGAACCCAGAACAACACCGGCAATAGTCGAACGCTTCATCTGCGGGGAAGGTAACTGCCCAGAGTTGACCACGAAACCACGAAGGCGCAAAGATTTGATTTGGGTCAAACAAAAGCCGCATCGCCAGCACGCCTCGCGCGTTCACCCCGCCAGCAGATACTGGAGATCATCAAGACTGAGTCCCTGCGCGAATTTCTCCTCGCCCAGCACGTCGTTGGCGAGCGAGCTTTTCTGTTTCTGCAACGCGCGAATTTTTTCCTCGATGCTGTCCTTGATCAACAACCGATAGGCCATGACCTTGCGCGTCTGACCGATGCGGTGCGTGCGGTCAATGGCTTGGTTCTCCACCGCCGGATTCCACCACGGATCAAACAACACCACGTAGCTCGACGCCGTGAGATTCAAACCAAACCCGCCCGCCTTGAGCGAAATCAAAAACACGCCCGCGCCTTCCGCTGCCTGAAATTCCCGCACCAGATCGCCGCGATTCTCCGTCTCACCCGCCAGATACCACTGCTTCCAACCGCGTTTCTTGATTTCGTCGCGGAGGATGTCGAGCAAGCCGACGAACTGGGAGAACACCAGCACCTTCTCGCCTTCCTCGATGAGCGGTTCGAGCGTTTCAATCAAGGCTTCCACCTTCGCGCTCGCGGCTTTCGAGTCGGGTTTTACCAAGCGCGGATGACAACAACTCTGTCGCAGCCGCAGCAGTGAGGTGAGGAAGTTAAACCGTTGATGGTTCAACGCGGCGGCGGTTTTGACGCCGAGCAACATCGCCTGGGCACGTTTGAGTTCCGCGCGATAAAGCGTCTTCTGCTCGCCTTCAAGTTCGCAGAACAAATCCTCCTCCATGCGATCCGGCAAATCGCGCGCGACCTGCGCCTTCGTGCGGCGAATGAGGAACGGCCTCACGCGCGCGGACAATCGCTGACGCGCGAACGGGTCGCCCTTCGCGTCATACATCCGCCCGAACTCCGCGCGACTGCCGAGCGCGCCGGGCATGGCGAAACTCATCAGGCTCCACAGATCGAGCAGGCGATTCTCAATCGGCGTGCCGGAGAGAATGAGCCGATGTTCCGCGCGCAGGGACTTCGCCACCATCGCCGTCTGGGACGACGGATTCTTGATGTATTGCCCCTCATCGAGAATGACGGCGTGAAACTTTTCGCGAATCAAATCTTCACCCACGACCCGGAGTTGGCTGTAATTCAGGACATGCAAGTCCGCCGTGTGCAACATGCCGGGGAACGATTTGAGATCGCTCGCGCCCCAGACGCGCACCTTGAGCGTGGGATAAAAATGTTCCGCTTCCGCGCGCCAGTTATCGGCCACGGATTTGGGGCAAACGACGAGGGAAGGAGCGCGGACTTCAGTCCGCTTCACCGTGGCTGAATCCAAAGCTTCAGAACTTGTGGGCGCGTTCGAGTGATCGTTCGTTGAAGCGGGCTGAAGCCCGCGCTCCGCTCCGTTTCGCAGCCACGCCAGCCACGCGAGCGTCTGCACGGTTTTACCCAGTCCCATGTCATCGGCCAGAATGCCGCCGAAATGATTCGTGCTGAGATAAGCGAGGAAGTGGAAGCCTTCGAGCTGATACGGACGCAGCGTGGCCTGAATCTCCGCAGGCAATTCCGGCGTGACGCGCGTCTGGATTTCCGTGACGCGACGTTCAATGCGGTCGCAGGTTTCCGCCGGGAGAAATTTCCGCGAAGCCTTGTCCGCGAGTTGCAACGCGTGCAACCGCTGCGGTTCGCTCGTGAGTTCGTGCGGCGTGAGGCCGAGCCGCGCGAGTTCCTCGTCCTCCTCCTTGCTCAACGTGAACTCCAGCTTGCGCCAGCCCTTCTCGTCGAGCCGCACCCACTTGCCTTTGGCATCAAGCAGCAGCTTGATCTCGGCCTTCGTGAGCGTCACGTCGTTCACGTCCACGATCACTTGGAGGTTGAACCAATCCATCCCGTCCTCGCTCGCTTCGAGCCGGATTTTCCCGGCGACTTCGGCGTTCTGGAACGAAGCGAGTTCGCCGCGCAGTTCGATGCGTGTCCCCGGCGGCTGCGCTTTAAGGAACGGAACGAACGTTTCCGCGAATTTTTTTGTCAGCTTCAACGCCCAGCGTTGCGCGTTGTATTCCCACTTGAATCCAGCCTCTTCAAGCGGTGGCAACACGCCGCCGAGCGCGAACCGATCCATTCGCCTCAGCACATTCTTGGGCGGCTCGAAACTCGATTTTGATTTTTCGGTCGCCATCCAGCCGTTGAGGTTCAGACGCTCGACGAATTCTCCGTCCTCCGACGCGCCCAACACATCCACGTAGCAATACTCTGCGTCATTGCCCGCATACGGCTGTTTGACTTCCGCGACGATGCACGGCAAAAGTTTGATCGTCTGCACGCGCTCGGCGAGACGCGGTGGCGGTGCGACTTGCAACCGATCCGCCAGTCTCAGACCGCCCGCAGATTCAAACGCTTTTGCTGGAATCAGCGTCGGCTTGTCGAGCGACATCAGTTGCGACTCGAACGGCGGGCCGTTGAACACGCCGAGCGGAGTGAGATAAAGCACCGGTTTCGTTGCGGTGACGAGCCAGACTTTCGGCAACGGCTCGCCATTGGCGCGCTTCAGCGAGAACGAATAGTCGCCGTCTTTCTCTTCCGGCTGCCCGATCTGCCAACGCAACGGTTCGTCGTGGAAAACAAGCGGCTCTCCGTTTTCGTTCACGAACAGCGGGCGCAGACTCGGCTGACGAAACCAGCGCGCCGCCTGCGTCTTCATCCACTCGTCGCCGTAAGTCATCGTAGTGGAATAGGACGCTTGAACCTTGGTCAAGAACGGCTGCCACAACAACAGCCCTTCAGGTGAAAGCCGTGACGCGTAAGACTCATCAAAGCTCTGATGCTTTCGCGATTTGATCACCTTCCATTCGCCATCTGCTTCACGCCACTCGAAGCACGCTCCCAAGGAATTAAACTTCAAACGAAGTTCCACGGGCGAGTTGGTTTCCGCTGTTTCACCGCGTTCAGCCACTGAATCGCCCAACCTCGACAACGTTTGTTTCCAGCGTTCGATGTCCAATCCGCGCTGATGCCGGCGCATTTTTTCGCGCGGCTCATCGAAGTCTGTGAAGGGTTCAAGAAAATCCGGGATCGCTTTCTTCAACTTCTCCGTGATGTAGAGCGCGAGATAATTCCAGAACTCCTGCTCTGTGCGCGGCGGGCTG
>JANNAO010000143.1:0-2307 GCA_031384405.1 Verrucomicrobiota bacterium
TCGCCCTTCCGTCGTGGCGTGTGCATCCAAGTCATGACTCGTACACCCAAGAAGCCCAACTCCGCGATGCGTAAAGTCGCAAAGGTTCGTTTGACGAATGGCTTCGAGATCATCGCCTACATCCCGGACGAAGGTCACAACTTGCAGGAACACAGCATCGTGCTCGTGCGCGGTGGTCGTGTGAAGGATTTGCCCGGTGTGCGTTATCACATCGTGCGCGGAACGCTCGACGCCGCTGGCGTTGAAAAGCGTCGCGTGAGCCGTTCCAAGTATGGCGTGAAGCGTCCGAAGGCCGCCAAAGCCGCTCCTGCCAAGTAATCATTCACCCCCAAAGAATTTAACGAACACATGTCACGTCGTCGTCAAGCCTCCAGGCGTCCTGCACAAAAGGACGGAAAATACCAGAGCGTTCTCGTAGCGCGATTGGTCAACACCGTCATGTTCTCCGGTAAGAAGAGCACTGCACAACGCATCGTCTATGGTGCGTTCGATACTCTCTCCGAGAAGAATCCGGCGAGCAACCCTGTTGAAATTTTGCAGCGCGCTGTGGATAACGCCAAGCCCCGCATCGAAACCAAGCCCCGCCGTGTCGGTGGTGCCACGTATCAAGTGCCGCTTGAAGTTCCGTCTGATCGTCAAGCCGCGTTGGCTTTGCGTTGGATTGTAGATTTTGCCGATGCGCGTAAAGGCACGCCGATGGCCGCAGCACTCGCAGCCGAGATCATGGAAGCTTTCCAAGGTCAGGGCGGAGCGATCCGTAAGCGTGACGACGTTCACAAGATGGCGCAGGCTAACAAAGCCTTCGCGCACTTCCGCTGGTAGTCCAGAAACTTTAACACGCCCCGGAAGCAAACATTGCTCGGGGCGTTTTTTTTATCACCCAAACAATTTATGACAGCTCCTGCAACTACATCCCCGAATTCGCCCAACCGCGAATATACGCTCGAACGCACCCGCAACATTGGTATCGCCGCGCACATTGACGCGGGCAAGACCACGACCACCGAGCGTATTTTGTTTTACACCGGACTCATCCATAAAATCGGTGACGTGGATGACGGCAACACCGTGACTGACTGGATGGAGCAGGAAAAGGAGCGAGGCATCACGATCACTTCTGCCGCCGTGACCTGCTTCTGGACGCAGAAAACTGCGAAGGCTGGCGAAGACAAAATTTATAAGGCGTTCAACAACGTGGCTCATCGCGTCAACATCATTGACACGCCCGGTCACGTTGACTTCACCGCTGAAGTCGAACGTTCCATGCGTGTGTTGGATGGCGCGGTTGCTGTGTTCTGCGGTGTGGCTGGCGTGCAGCCGCAATCCGAAACCGTCTGGCGTCAGGCTACGAAGTACAACGTTCCGCGCATCGCGTTCGTCAATAAGATGGATCGCATCGGCGCGAACTTTGAAAACGCCCTCAACGACATGCGCACAAAACTCAAGGCTTATGCGTTCCCGATCTTCCTGCCGCTGGGACAAGGTCCGTGCGAGTTTGAAGGCAAGCCAGTCGAAGGTGGTTTTGAAGGCGTGATTGACCTCGTCAACCAGAAGACAATTTATTGGGGGCCGGGCGAGGCCAATGAGGGTCTCAACTACGAAATTCGGGACATTGCTCCGGCAGATCAGGAACGCGCCAAGGCTGCGCTCGCGGAATTGATTGATGCCGTCTCCAACAAAGATGACGAGATTGCGAATCTGGTTCTCGAAGACAAGCCGATCACCGCACCTATCCTCAAGGCAGCGATCCGCCGCTTGACCTGCAAGATTGAACTCGTGCCCGTGTTGTGCGGTTCGGCGTTCAAGAAAAAAGGCGTTCAAGTGCTCGTGGACGCGGTCATTGATTACCTCCCCAGCCCGCTGGACATTCCGGGTGCGACAGGTCATGAACTCGGCACGGACGTTGTGGTCAATGTCCCGACGACTGACAGCGAAAAGTTTTGCTCACTCGCATTCAAACTCTGGACCGATCCTTTCGCGGGCAAACTGGTGTTCTTCCGCGTTTATTCCGGTTCGCTCAAAAAGGGCGACACGATCTACAATCCGCGCACACGCAAACGCGAACGCGTCAGCCGCCTCATGGTTATTCAAGGCAGCGAACGTAAGGACATTGACTCTGTATATGCGGGCGACATCGCCGCGCTCGTCGGGCTTCGCAACATCACCACGGGTGACACGCTCTGCGACGAAGACTTCGATGTGACACTTGAACCGCCGACGTTCCCTGAACCGGTTATCTCGATGGCTGTTGAACCGAAGACCAAGCAGGATCGCGACAAATTGTCCGAAGGCTTGCAACGTCTCGCG
>JANNAO010000154.1:0-8689 GCA_031384405.1 Verrucomicrobiota bacterium
ACGGCTTCGAGGATGCGCTTGTCCATTTCGTCGAGGCCGTTCTCGTCAATCTCCAGCATCGCCAGCGCCTTGTCGGCGACGTCTTTGGTGATCCGGCCGTCGTGACGCACCTGCGCGTAATCGCGCACGCGGCGGAGCAGATTATTCACGATGCGCGGCGTGCCACGGCTGCGCCGGGCGATTTCATGCGCGCCCGCCGGATCAATTTCCACGTTGAGCAGGTTCGCCGAGCGCGCGACGATTTTGTCCAGGTCCGCCGCGCAATAATAATCCAGCCGCTCGCGCATCCCGAAGCGGGTGAGCAACGGCGCACTGAGCAAACCGCTGCGGGTCGTCGCGCCGATGAGCGTGAAGCGCGGGAGATTCAGTCGCACGCTGCGGGCGTTCGGCCCTTGATCAATGATGATGTCGAGTTTGAAATCCTCCATCGCGGGATAGAGATATTCCTCGATGGTTTTTTGCAGGCGATGGATTTCGTCAATGAAGAGAACGTCGCCTTCTTCGAGATTGGTCAACAAGCCAGCGAGGTCAGCGGCTTTCTCGATGGTCGGGCCGCTGGTGGACTTGAGATTGCCGCCCATGGCTTTGGCGAGAATGTTGGCGATGGTGGTTTTGCCCAGACCGGGCGGGCCAGAGAGCAGGATGTGATCGAGCGATTCTTTGCGCTGCTGCGCGGCGGTGATGGAGATTTCAAGCCGCTCCTTGACCTTGGGTTGACCGGTGAAATCAGAAAAGATGGACGGTCGCAGCGTCAGTTCGAGCGCGGCGTCTGGTTTGTTGAGCGTGGAAACGGAACGGTCCGACATCGTGCGTCAGCATGGGCAAAGGAGAAAATGGCAGCAAGGTCAAACGCGAGAACACTTGCCACAAAAAGGCACAGAAGGCGCAAAGGGGGCGGTAAAGAACGGACGATTTCGGCGCGATCCGCGCAGATAAACCAACGAGCTGACATGACAACCGGGTGGATTACAGCACTGGAACTTTCCCCATTTGTGCTTCTTGTGCCTTTTCGTGGCAAACAACTCCCACCCGCTTCACGGCTTGGGTGTGAAACCCATCTCCGCGACGATCTCCTGTCCACGTTTTGACAGCGTAAATTCAATGAACTCCTTTGCCGCAACAGATTCTTTGTTCTTGTTCGAGTAGAATCGCAGCGTGCGCGCGTAGGGATATTTACCGCTGTGAACAGTCGCGGTGCTGGCCTCAACGCCCTCGACGCTCACAGCCTTTGCGCCAGAAGCATTCGCCTTGTTGAGGCTGGAATAACCGATGCCGACCGCGTCTTTGCCAACTGCTTCGACAAGCGTCGCGTAACTCGTCAGCAACTTCGGGTGCGCAGCATATTCATCGTTGTTCATGGCCGCTTCCTTGAAGCCAAGATGCGTTCCAGAAATCGGATCGCGCGCATATATATGAATCGCCGCATCCGCACCGCCCACGTCCTTCCAATTCGTGATCTTGCCGGTGAAGATGGCGTGAACTTGTTCCTTGGTGAGGTTCGCAACCGAGTTGGCCGCGTGAACGACGATTGCCACGCTGTAATAGCCGAGCAGGTTTTCATTCATCTCAAGGCCGCTGTCCACCGCCAATTCCTTTTCCTGTTCGAGCATGGCGCGCGATGCCGCCGCGATGTCGCACTGGCCAATTCGCAATGCCGCCATGCCATAACCTGTGGCCTTCGTTTCGAGATCAAACGCAGCGGCTGGATGCGCTTTCTTGAATTCAGAGATCAACCCGGGCGCAAGTTCTTCACCGATGGTGTTCGATCCACGGATCACCACCGTGTTGGTCGGCGTGGGAGTTGCCGCGTCGCGAGACGGATCACCCGCAGGTTTGCCCGCAGGACAACCAAACAACAACACGCTGACGCCAAGCAGGCAGGTCAGCTTGACGATGGGGAAAAAATGGTGAACCGACGCGGAAGCGAGAGGATGTGTTTTCATAACGATTGTTCGAGGAGTGACGATCCCCACTTTTAGTTCGGCGGGCTGGGATGGCAAGGTAAAAGTTTTCGCGTGAACGTTCCGAGTGTACACCATGAAGGCTTCCGCGACGTCCTGATGTGGCTTGCTGTGCGGGGGATGATTTCAAAAAGCACACGACAGGCGACACGTCGTGTTTCCTGCATTGCCGAGATGGGGCGGAAACGCGTAGAGTCATCGGGATGCCTACGGTCGCAGAACAACTCCGCGCAGCGCGCGAAGCAAAAAATCTCACAATCCACCAGATCGCCGAGATCACGAAGATGCGCACGGACCACATTCGTGCGCTTGAGGAAGGGAACTTCGATGTCTTCGTCGCGCCGGTCTATATCCGTGGATTCACGCGCACGTACGCCACGCTGCTCAAGCTGGACGTGCCGCAACTCATCAAGGCTCTCGAATTGGAACTTGGCAAGACGGAGAAATTCGCCGAGCCGCCGCGTCTCTCCGACAACAAAAAGGGCGCGCTGGATTTCGTGATGCTGCAACTCTCCAAGGTCAATCTTCGACGCGGCGGCATCGTGCTGGGCGTGATCGCTGTGGCGGCGATTGTTTATTTCGTGGTCATGGCCGCGCGGAAGAATAGTGCCGCTGATCCCGCGAAGGGTTTGCCTCCGGCGCGCTATCAAGCTCCCACTCGCAATTCAGACAACACGCTTCCCGTCACGCCCCAGCCTGCACCGCGCAGATAATTGTAGGCGACGAGGTGACGAGTCGTTGGGTTGTTGTTGGGTGGTTGTGATAGTGGAACGACTCCTGACGTCGTCGCCTACACTCCCGAAAAAATCCCGCTCACTTCCCGCTCACATCCACACACACCACTTCGCCGGGTCCGGTGCGGCAATAAATTTTTCCATTCGCGAGAACCGGCGCAGCCCAGCATTTGCCGCCGACCACTTGTGCGCGGGAGATGGGTTTGAACCCTGTGGGCGAAGCTTCGGCCACCAACAGTTCGCCGCGTTCGCTGAGGATGATCAATTTCCCGTCCGCCATCATGAGCGCGCCTTTGCCGGAGACTTTATCCGTCCACGTCACTTCGCCAGTCTCGAAGTTGAGGCAACGGAGTTGGTTTTCATCAATGCCGTAGAGATGGCCCTTCCAGAGGACGGAAGTGGCCATGTGATTGCGCATGTTTTTGCTCTCCCAGACTTTTGTAGCGGGATTCTTGGAGATGTCGAACACGCCGCCGCCACGATTGTAACCAGAGGAGATGAACACCTTACCACCGGACAGGATCGGGGTGGCGGCGTTCACGTCATACTGCGTCTTCCACGGAAACCGCCAGAGTTCCTTGCCGTCTTTGATTTTCACCGCCACGACATCTTGCTTGATGGCGAGCATCACGGCGCGTTCACCACTGGCATCAAACGGTAGCGGCGTCGAATAGCCTGAAACCTCCGCGCCGGAAGACCAGACGACTTTGCCGGTCGCTTTTTCCAAAGCGGCTCCTGCCGTGCCGATGTTCAAGATCGCCAGATCACCTTCGATATAAAACGATCCTGCAAAGCCCCACTCAGGGATTTTAGCACCCAACTCTTCCTGAAGATTTTTTGTCCAGACGACTTTGCCATCCGCTGTGCTGAGGCAGTGAACGATACCGCGTTTGCTGATGGTATAGACGTGGTCACCAGCCGCAGTGGGTGTGGCGCTCGTGCCGCCTTCGTAATACTTCGCATCCAGCGGCGCAGGATAAGAATGTTTCCAAAGTTCCTTTCCGGTGTCGGCATCGAAACAGAAAATAGTATCTGTGTCGCTGGCGTTGCCGGTGGTATAGACGCGCCCTTTGCTCACGCTCAACGTGGCGAAACCCAGGCCGACTTTTGCCTTCCAGAGTTGTTTTGGCGATCCAGAAGCCCACTTGGTTGACCAGCCGGTCTCTTTGGAAATACCGTCGTGGTCAGGACCGCGAAAGTTTGGCCAATCAGCGGCTGTCGCTTGGAAGGACAGCGAAGCAAGCAAGACGATCAATGAGAACAAAGACACGATTTTCATACGCGTAGGGTTATCCATCTTGGCGGTATGTGTCAACGCGCGGGAAGCAGAGAATGTGACTGGAAGTGCCGCGCTCTTTGCATCCGTGTCAGCTTTTGATCAGGCAACTCACGCCATGAACAGTCGCCGCTACGCCAAGCACCCAGCCCAACAATCTAAAAATGCCCCGTTCAGATTTGGCCTCCAAACACTCGCAGAGAACCCAAACGCCTAATCCGACATATAACCACCCCAAACCCACAGCGGCCAATCCATAGGTTGTTCTTTGAAATTTTCCCCCTGTGATCCGTTCGACCTCGATCACATGTTTTCCGTAGAGAATGATCAACGAACCCGGAGCGCAGAGCACGATCCAGAGAAGTATGTTTCCCACCTTGCTCAGAAAACGCCCCAGCCAACTGGTCGGCTGATCGTCCTCTTCTACGATCATCACACCATCGGTGATCTGACGTTTTACGCCTCGACGTTCTAATCCGAGCGCGCCCCAGAATCCTCTTCTGGGATCATCCAACATTGAGGTCAAAGCACCAATGATGGCGGGCAGAAACAGCACTGCCGCGAAAAACCATTTTGCCCAAGAGACATCGCTGATTTCGTCGAAGATCGGACGGGGATTGTGGCGGCTCGGCCAAAAGATCACGGGGATGAGGAGAAAGCAGGCAATGCCACCCAAGGCTAATCCCACAAAAAATCTCGCCATCACCTCCGAGACTATTTCTTTCACGTCAGCCTGTTTGAATGCTTTCCAACGGCGTTTGATTCGTGCGCGCGCACCCCCTTCGATCAAGTCAGACGACTGATCTGCGCTTTGTGAAATGTCTTCGGGGTGATTTGGCATGGGGTCGTCGCGATCTTCGCTTCGCCGCCAAGTTTGTAACAACATTCGGCCTGAGTACAAACTGATTTCTGCCATCATCTGGTGCAGGCGCGCTCGGATTGTTGTCCGTGTTTTTTCGTCGGAGTTTTTTTGTCTGAAGTCTTGCCACTTGCTTGTCGAGTGCTACGGTGATTTCAGAATGAACCCCGTCGCGATAGCAGCCGCCGTCCCGCGTTCCATCCTGTGCCGTTTTGCAGGAGCGACCGGACTGGTCGGGTCTGGCATGGTGCGGAAAAGTTAGCGGCGTCGCGCGGGTCTGCTCCGCCCGGATGGAGTTTTGGTGGAGCAGGCAAGATGGTTTAATTCTTGCGGAGCGCAGACCGTGTTCACTCGCCGGACAATGTTGATGAAGCTCGCCCTCGGCGCCGCCGGGGTCGCAAGTGGCGCAGTTCCATTCCGGCTGGGCAATGCGTCTTCTCCAAAGTCCTTCAGTTTTTCCTCCCGCGACGATTCATTTCTCGACGAGATTTCATACGCAAGCTTCCGGTTGTTCTGGGAAAACGCTCATCCGCAGACGGGTCTCGTCAGGGATTTGGTTGTGCCCGGCGCGAATGAAATTAATGCGGTTTCCAGCATCGCGGCCACGGGGTTCGGGTTGACGGCGCTTTGCATCGGCGCAGAACGCGGTTGGGTGAATCGCTCAGAGGCGCTCGCCCGCGTGCGGACGACACTTCGCTTTCTGCTCCACGACATGCCCCATCAGAACGGTTTCTTCCATCACTTCGTGGACTGGCAGAACGGCCAACGCGCGATGATGAGCGAGGTGTCATCCATTGATACAACGATTCTCATTTGTGGTGTGTTGACCTGCCGTCAAAGTTTTCGCGACGAGGAAATCTCCGATCTCGCGGGGAAAATTTATGATCGCGTGAACTGGAAGTGGCTTTACCGCGACGGCCCGTTCATGAGTCATGGTTGGACGCCAGAGCGCGGATTCCTGGCGTCGAGCTGGGATTCTTACAGTGAACACATGATGCTTTATTTGCTGGCCATCGGCGCGAACGAACACGCCATCCCCGCACAATCTTGGAACGCCTGGACAAGACCGCTGACAAACTTCGCGGGCAACAATTACATCGAAGCCCCTGCGCCGATCTTCATTCATCAATACTCACATGCGTGGGTGGATTTTCGCGGACAACGCGATCGTCACGCGGACTATTTTGAGAATTCCCAGATGGCGACGCTCGCGCATCGGGAGTTCTGCATCGGACTTGGCCGGGAGTTTCCGAACTACGACGAAAAGTTCTGGGGCATCACAGCTTCGGAATCGCCCAAAGGCTACGCGGTCTGGGGCGGGCCGCCCAAGATGGGTCCGATTGACGGCTCTGTCGTGCCGTGCGCGGCGGGCGGCTCGTTGCCTTTTGCACCGGAGTTGACGGTTCAAACACTCCGTCACATGCGCGAACGCCACACGGCACAAAGCTGGGGACGCTACGGATTCACCGACGCCTTCAATCCGCTGACGAAGTGGACGGCGCGTCATCAGATTTCGATCAACACCGGCATCACGTTGCTCATGGCCGAGAACGCCCGCTCCGGTTTCGTTTGGGAGAACTTCATGTTGAACCCGGAAGTGAAGACGGCGATGCGGAAGGTCGGCTTCAGCGGTGCGGACAATGTTTTAGTCGCCGTTTAAGTAGTGGGACAGGCGTCCCGCCTGTCCAGTCGGAGGGCGTGTTGACTCACGCAATCAGTATCAGTGTGAGGGAAAGGACAGGCGAGACGCGCTGTCCCACTATTCTGAACGTTTTCAAATCGCCAATCCTCACCTGACGGCTACACTGCCGCCGTGCAAAGCGTCGGCCAACACATCGGAATCTTCGGCGGATCATTCGACCCCGTTCATACCGGTCATGTTCTCGTAGCGCAGGCCGCAATCGAAGAACTCCAACTCTCGCGATTGTTCCTGATTCCCGCCGCGTGTTCGCCGTTCAAAGTGGATCAACAACCCACGTCTGCCGCACATCGGCTCGCGATGCTGCGGCTCGCATTTGCGGGGAGAACGGATTGCGAGGTGGACGATCTGGAGATACAGCGCGGCGGAACATCTTTCACGATTGATACCGTGCGCCACTTCGCGCAGAAGTTTGCTGGCGCAAAATTGTTTTACCTCATCGGCGCGGACAATGTTCCCAAGCTCAATCAATGGCGCGATGCTAACGACCTCGCGAAGCTGACTGAGTTCGTGGTTATTCCCCGACCGGGCGATGCACCCGCGCCGTTGCCGTTGCCGTCGCCGTTCCGGGGACGTTATCTCGATGGTTTTCCGTTTGGCGTCTCGGCATCGCAGATTCGCGCCCGTGCCAAGGCTGGTTTGCCGCTCAAACCCCTTGTGCCCGCTGCCGTGGCTCAATTCATCCAGAACAATCGGCTTTATCTTTGAGCGTTGCTCGGCCAACCTGACTTCGATGGATTCAAAACAGTTAGCCAAACTTTGCAGCGAACTCGCCGACAACAAGAAAGCCGAGAACATTCTCGTCTTGGATGTGAGGAAGCTTTCGAGCATCACGGATTTTTTTGTCATCGTCTCCGGCACGAGTTCGCCGCACTTGCGCGCCATCGTGAACGAGATTGATGACAAGCTGCGCGCCGACCATGAATTGCGCCCCCGCGCTCTGGACGGAAACATCAACGGCGACTGGGTTGTGCTCGATTACTTCGACGTGATCGTCCATGTGATGCGCGCCGAAGTCCGCGAGCGGTATGATCTCGAAGGTCTGTGGGGCGATGCGCCGCAGTTGAAGCAGAACATCAAGCCGAACGTCCGCGCCAGCATCAAAGCCAGTGTGAGACACGCGCCGAAGCGGAAGACCAAAGTCGCGAAGAAGAAAGCTGCGAAGACGGAGTGAGTCGAACGCCGAGTTGAATTTGTTGACGGACGGAGTGTGGTCGTCCTCGGCCACAGCAACATGGTTCTGCGAGTGGCTTCTGAAAAATCGTGACGCTTGGTTGTTGAATGTCGCTGCGCCCGAGCACGGGCACACTCCCATCACTTGATCCCAGCCAGACGCTCTTTCCAGACGCGATACAACTCCACAGTCGCCCGCACGTCGCGCAGGCAATACTCGGCCACGTCGCGTTGCTTTCCGGCGGCGATCATCGCAGGCACATCCATGCCGGTGACGCCATGTGCCTTGGGCGAATCAATGCCGAAAGACTTGCAGTAGAAATCCAAATTGAACTTCCGCGCCGCGCCCTCACGTCCGCTCACGTTGTAAAAAGTGAATTGCTCCGCCAGATCGCAATGCGGCTCGACAGCGTAACGATAGCCGAGCCAGTTCTTCTTCGTGATCGGCACGTTCAACACCGCCGAGCGCAGGTAGAGAAACGGAACATCAAACCCGCGCCCGTTGAACGTCACCACAGAGTCGTAGTGCTTTGCGACATCCCAGAACGCGGTGAGCAACTCCACTTCATCCGCGCACGGCATGAACTCCACCGGGCCCGCTTCCGCACCGTCCTCCTCGAAATCTTCCGCCGTATAAAGCACCTGACCGCGTTGGGATTCGGCGTTCAACATCGCGATGCAGACGACATTCCCCGTCAGCGGCCACAGGCTGAACATGCGCGTGATCTCGTCGCGCTTGGTGGCGCGGGCGGTTTCGTCTAGGATTTTTTCCGCCTCGCGCAGCAGATACTCCTGTTGGACTTCGTCGAAGTTCTCCAGAGGTTGCGCGGTGGTTTCGATATCGAATACGAGAGTGGGCATGGGATGAATTGAGTTCTGAGAAATAAAAAACCAGGATGGGAAACTTGTTTTGAAAACCAAGCTTTCCATCCCGGTTGTGAAAGGGACTACTTTTTCTTCTTACCTGCTGCTTTCTTTTTCTTCGCT
>JANNAO010000179.1:0-10994 GCA_031384405.1 Verrucomicrobiota bacterium
GGCGTCCACCACGATGGCGTTCGTGCGTATGCTCACTGTGTTGCTGCGTCACAAAGGTATCGGCAAAAGCATCGTGCCGATCATTCCCGACGAGGCGCGCACGTTCGGCATGGATGGTTTGTTCCGCGAAATCGGAATCTATTCCAGCAAGGGACAACTCTACGAGCCGGTGGACAAGAAATCCTTGCTCTACTATCACGAGGCGAAGGACGGTCAGATTCTCGAAGAGGGCATCACCGAAGCGGGCGCGATGTCATCATTCATCGCAGCGGGCACGAGCTACGCGACGCACGGCGTGGAGATGATTCCGTTCTACACTTACTACTCGATGTTCGGTCCGCAACGCATCGGCGATCTCGTCTGGCTCGCAGGCGACATCAAGGCCAAGGGTTTCCTCTGCGGCGCGACATCAGGCCGCACTTCGCTCAACGGCGAAGGTCTGCAACATCAAGACGGCCACAGCTTGCTGCACATGAGCACGGTGCCGACGACGATGGTTTATGACCCGGCGTTTGGTTTCGAGATTGCAACCATCGTCGCCGATGGTATGCGCCGCATGTATGTCGAAGGTGAGGAGATTTTCTATTACCTCGCGCTCTACAACGACAATCATTTGATGCCGCCGATGCCGGAAGGTGTTGAGGACGGCATCTTGAAGGGCTTGTATAAATTCAAGGCCGGCGCGACGGGCAAGAAAATAAAAGCCCACATCTTCGGCAGCGGCCCGATCATCCAATCTGCGCTCAAGGCGCAGGAGATGTTGGAGAAATATGGCGTCAGTGCCGACGTGTGGAGTGCCACGAGTTACAAACTGCTCCGCACCGATGCGATCCGTTGTCAGCGTTGGAACATGCTTCACCCGACAGAAAAGCCGAAGTTGTCCTACGTCGAACAAATTCTCGCGAAGGAAAAGGGCGCGTTCGTTTCCGTCTCCGACAACCTCCGCATCGTGGCCGATCAGATCGCGCCGTGGGTGCCGGGTGGATTGTTCACGTTGGGCACGGATGGGTTTGGCCGCAGCGACACGCGCACGCGGTTGCGTCGCTTCTTCCAGGTGGACGCAGAATCCACCGTCATCGGCACGCTCTACGCACTGGCTCTGAAGGGCGAGATCGAACGCGAAGTCGTGGCCAAGGCGATCAAGGATTTGGGTGTTGATCCTGAGAAGATTCAGCCGCAGTTGGTTTGAAGTCAGGCCGGGAAACGGCTTGAAAACACCGGGACGGTAGGCGTAATTAAAGCCATGAGTACAGTCGCGGAAATCAAAACTGCCATCAGTAAATTGTCGCTGGAAGATCGCGCAGAACTTCTTGCCGATCTCTGTGGCTGGACGGATGACGCTTGGGATCGCCAGATGAAGTCAGATGCTGCGGAGGGCAGGTTTGCCTCGTTGAACGATGCGGCTCAATCCGTTTACTCCGCAGGGCAGACATCTCCACTCGATAACATTCGCCGAGAGCCGTGACGATTCCCAGCCACGGCACGCCTGAATTCTGGAAGCTCTATCGCGCTCTGTCGCGTGAGGTGAGGGTGTTGGCCCAAAAGAACTACGGCCTTTGGTCAGCGAACGCGTTCCATCCGTCTCTTCATTTCAAGTCCATTGGCAAACCAAACTGGTCGGTGCGGATCGGCGATCATTATCGCGCCATCGGGCGGTTTTCCGGTCACGTTTTTATCTGGGAGTGGATCGGTTCACACGAAGAATACAACAAACGGTTTTGACGGCACTCCACCAGAGTTTGACTTGCACAACGGTCTCACCTGCAAGCCGGGCAAGATCATCGTTTTGTGCGGCAGCAAACATTCCTGCTACACCGTAATCCTCGCAATGTGCCAAGAGCGCGCCGAGTTACAAATTGCTCCGCACCGATGCGATCCGTTGCCAAGGCCATCAAGGATTTGGGCGTTGATCCTGAGAAGATTCAGCCGCAGTTGGTGTAGCTTGACTTAACCGCTTGCCAAACGTGCCACGGCGGGCGTAATTAAAGCCATGAGCGTCGCCGAAATGAAACGTGCCGTTGATATTCTTTCCGTGGAAGATCGTCTTGATCTGGCCGATTACCTTCGTCGGACATCGAGGGAAAACGATCCGCAATGGCAGGCTGAGATTGGCAGACGGCTTGACGCCTGTCTTTCAGGTAAGGGACACAAGGCTGACGAACTTCTGGCTCTGCATGACCGTCTTTCCGCCGAGGGCCGGTGAATCCATCCTACAAATACACCGTTGACGACGCCGTGCTTCATATCTTCAACGGCGCGACCAAACGTCAGCGGGTGGAAATGTTGCGGAGTTTCGATTTTCTTGCGCAAGAACCGTTCACACTTGGCGACAGCCTGCAACGCGATCACACGGGACGCCAGTGTCAGGTGAAAAGATTTGGCAGATGGTCGGTCACCTACTGGCCGGAACATCTTGCCAACGAGGTGCACATTCTCAGTGTGGAGAGATTGACCTAAGTAAGGTCAGGCGCAAATCCCCTCAATGACCCGCCCGTGAACATCCGTCAAACGGAAATCACGGCCTTGATAGCGCACCGTCAATCGCGTGTGATCAATGCCGCAAAGCCTCAACATCGTCGCGTGCAGATCGTGAACGTCCATGTCCTGTCCGTCTGCAAGGAAACTATAACCGAGCTCATCAGTGCTTCCCCACGTCACGCCGGGTTTCACGCCGCCGCCCGCCATCCAGATTGAAAACGCTTTGATGTGATGATCGCGTCCGCTGCCTTGACCCATCGGCGTGCGACCAAATTCTCCGCCCCAGATCACCAGCGTATCGTCCAGCATCCCGCGTTGTTTGAGGTCTTGAACCAGCGCGGCACTCGCCTGATCCACGTCTTTGGCGGCGTTGGTCATGCCGGACTCGATATCGCCGTGATGATCCCAAGCACGATGATACAACTGGATAAAGCGCACGCCTCGCTCCGCGAGCCGCCGCGCCATCAGGCAGTTTGAGGCGAATGAACCATCGCCCGCGCGCTCGATGCCATAAAGATCGAGCACGCTTTTCGGTTCGCTCGAAAACTCCGTCAACTCAGGCACGGAAGTTTGCATCCGGAACGCCATCTCGTACTGGGCGATGCGCGTCTGGATTTCGGGATCGAGATTTTCATCGGCGAGCAAACCGTTCAGGCGGTTCACTTCCTCGACGACCTGGCGTTGGGTACTTTGACAAACGCCATCAGGGTTGCCCACGTAGTGAACGGCGTCGCCCTTGGATTGAAATTGGATTCCCTGAAAACGGCTCGGCAAATAACCCGCCGACCATTGCCGCGAGGAAACGGGTTGCTGACCGGACTTTCCCTGCGTGGTGAAGACGACGAAACCCGGGAGGTTGTCCGTCTCTGCGCCCAATCCGTAGAGCAGCCACGACCCCATGCTGGGACGACCCTTGATGATCGAGCCGCTGTTCATGAACGCGTGCGCTGGATCGTGATTAATCTGCTCCGTGTGCATGGAACGCACGATGCAGATGTCATCGGCGATCTTTGCGATGTGCGGGAACAGGCTGGAAATCTCCTGACCGGACTGGCCGTGCTTCGCGAAGTCCACGAACGATCCGCGCGCCTTGAGAGGCGTGTTCTGCAACTGTGCGAGCTGCTGTCCTTTCGTGAGTGATTCGGGAAACGCCTTGCCGTCGAGTTCTTTCAACTTCGGTTTCCAATCGAATGATTCCAGGTGCGATGGTCCGCCTGCCATGCAGAGATGGATCACGCGTTTTGCTTTGGGCGGGAAATGCAGCGGCTGGATCGCACCGGGAATGCCGCGTCGAGCCGCCGCTTCTGTCGCGAGCAGTTTTGGATTGAACAATGACGCCAGAGCCAGACCGCCGAGTCCGTAGGCCGAGCGCGTGAGAAAGCTGCGGCGATTGATGCTCTGCTGGAACGCGGCTTCGTTGAAAGGAAAGTTGTGGCTCATGGAATTGATTCAATAGCGCGTGATCGTCTCATGCAGATTCAGCACCACGCGCGCGAGGCTCGTCCACGCGGCGTGTTCGTCGGGCTTCAGATCGGTGGAAGATTTTTGTTTCCCGACACGCAGCAGTTTTTCCGCATCGGAGAGGTTGGCGGAATAATAACTCCGCTGCTCGGTCAGGAATTTCAGCAACGACTCCCGCTCCTCGGTTTTGGCCGGACGGAGCAGCGCGGTTTCAATCGCCAGATTCACCCGCGCGCCGTCGCTCAACACCGCCTTCGTCGTCAGAAGTTTTTCCGCGAACACCCGCGCGGCTTCGACGAACGATGGATCGTTCAACAACGTGAGTGCCTGCTGTGGCGTGCAGGAAACCGGGCGATCCACCGCGCACTCCTCGCGCGCTGGTGCGTCGAAGTTCGCGAGCATCGGATGCAGAAATGTCCTCTGCCAGTGCGAATAGACTCCGCGCCGGTATTGAGACGTGTCCCGGCTGGCGATGTAGTCGCGGATGGGGAATTGGATGTTTGCGTAATAATCTGGCGGCTGATACGGAAACACACTCGGCCCGCCAACGTCGGTGTTGAGCAGTCCCGCGATGAGGAGCGCATTGTCCCGCACGAATTCCGCTTCGAGCCGACGCGGATTTTGTCGCGCGAGCAACCGATTGTTCGGATCCGCATCGCGCAACTCAGGGCGATTCTTCGAGTCCTGTTGATACGCGGCGGAACTCACGATGAGTCGGACGATGTGTTTCACGTCCCAGCCGCTCGCGCGAAATTCCACGGCCAGCCAGTCGAGCAGTTCGGGATGCGTGGGGGATTCGCCCTGCGCTCCGAGTTCCTCGGGTTGATTGGAGATGCCGTTGCCGAAAAATTGTTTCCACAGCCGATTCACAAAGGTGCGGGCGGTGAGCGGATTGTCCGACGACACCAACCAATGCGCCAGATCGAGCCGTGTGAGTTGATTCGTGCCGTTGTGAAGTGGCTGCGGCAGGAAATGCGGCACGGCGGGCGCGACGATTTCGCCGGACTCATCCTGCCAGTTGCCGCGCGGCAACACCCGTGTCACGAGAGGATTCGTCGTCGCCACCGTCACAAGCGTGGGGACGACTCCCCGCCGGTTCGCATCAATTTCGCGCTGCAATTTTTTGTATCGGTCAAAAACTCCGGCTTCATTCGGCGCGCTCAACAACCAACGGGTTGCCAGCAATTTTTTTTGCGTCGTGGTTCTGCGAGCGGGCGCACGCTCCAACGTCTTGACGAGTTCGGGTGATGTGGGCGCATCCAGTAATGACGCGTTTGCGAGCGGCGATGTCGCCAAGCGGAAACTTGTGAGAGGATCGGCATCCAATTTGATCAGAAGCGCGTCTCCTGAAGTCGTAGCCAGCGGCGGGTCGAAGAGGAATACGGCGAATTGGCGGTTGGTTGCGGATTTGGTTTCAAGCTTCCACTTTGGATGCACATTCAACAGTTCAGCACCGTTGGCGTAGGCTGGTTTTTTCTGAGTCGCGTCCGAGCGATAGAATTGAATCTTCGCAGCTTTGCCGTTGGTCGGTTGGTGCGTCACTGTCAGGTTTATTTCTGCTGGTGAGGCGGAGCGGCGCACTGAGGCATTGCTGTGCGCCGGGTGCGGCAGAAGTTCCAGGCGCAACGCGGCAATCATCCCGTGTCCCGGGTTGATGCGTACCTCCACTTGATCCGCGCTGGCGGCTTTGCCCTCACACAAAACACTGCCATTCGTCTGGATTGTAAGTGTGAGTTTTGAATTTGTTTTCACCAGTGAGATTTGCGGCTGCAAGTCCACGCGCCAGCCATCCGGCGAGGTGCGTAAAAACGTGGTGATGTTGGACTGCCACGATCTGAATTGCTTCAGCGTAGTCTCAGTGAGGGTGGATTTTTGCACTTCCTCCACCAGCATTCTCACGTCGGCGTGCAGTCGCGCATCTTGACGGACTTGAAATTGATTCGTGACGAACAACTCCGGTGGAAACGGATACTCGTTGGTGAAGTCTTCGAGGTCGGGATTGGGCGAATAGGGATAGTTTTGATAGACGCCCCATTGCTTCACGTCGCCAAAGAACGCCGCCAGTGAATAGAAATCTTTTGCTGTGAAGGGATCGTATTTGTGGTCGTGACACTCGGCGCAAGCCATCGTCGAACCGAGCCACGCCGTCGAAACAGTTCGCACTCGGTCAGCCTGGTACTTGGCCAGATATTCCGCAGGTTGCGCCCCACCTTCGCGCGTCATCATGTTGAGGCGATTGAACCCCGTGGCGATGCGTTGTTCGACGGTCGGATTCGGCAACAGGTCTCCGGCGATCTGTTCAATCGTGAACTGATCGAACGGTTTGTTTAGGTTGAACGATTCGATGACGTAATCGCGATACGGAAAAATATTTTGGTTCTGATCGCCGTGATAACCGACCGTGTCCGCGAAACGCACCACGTCCAGCCACGGCACCGCCATGCGTTCGCCGAAATGGGGAGAGGCCAGCAAGCGCTCGATCTGTTTGGCGTACGCTTTTGAAGAGCGATCTTTGACGAATCGCTCCACTTCCACCGGCGTGGGCGGCAACCCCGTCAGATCCAGCGAAAGACGGCGCAGCAATGTGCGTCGGTCTGCCGCAGGCGATGGGGAGATTTTGGCATCCTCCAACCGCACGAGCAGAAACGCATCCACAGGTGATTGAATCTTTCGGGCTTTGGAAATTCGCGGCAACGCGGGACGCTTGAGCGGCGCATAAGACCAGTGAGGTTCGTAGTCGGCACCGGAAGCGATCCAGCGGCGCAATAATTCCACCTGCGCCGGTGTAACAACCTTGTGCGTGTCCAGCGGCGGCATCTTGTCGTCCATATCTTCGGTCACAAGCCGACGGATCATTTCACTTTTATCGGGCTTGCCTGGAACGATGGCTTCCTTCTCGACGGCTGATTCTCGCATGTCGAGGCGAAGCTTTGCTTTGCGGCTGACTTTTTCCGGCCCGTGACAACGGAAACAGTTGTCAGAAAGAATTGGGCGCACGTCACGGTTGTAGCGTGGTGTCGGAGTTTCCTCTGCGAACGACTGGATCGTGGCAAACAAAACTCCGCACAGTATCCAGCGAGTCAGGATTGTGATGCGCATGTTCGATTGTATTTTTCAGATTATGCATCCGTTTGACAACGCTTTTGACGCGCAAATTTTATTGATCGTTGGGCGTCGCGGTTTCGCTTGCGAAAACCTTCGCGCTCTCCAATCCTTTGCCCGCTTTTTATGAATTATCACATCTCTCAACGCGCCGCGTCGCTGTCGCCATCGCTTACTCTCGTCATTGATTCCAAGGCCAAGGCCATGAAGGCTGCTGGCGAGGACGTCGTCGGCTTCGGCGCTGGCGAGCCGGACTTCGACACGCCGCAACACATCAAGGACGCTTGCGCCAAAGCACTCGCGGATGGTTTCACCAAATACACTCCGGCGGCGGGCATTCCTGAATTGCGTCAGGCCATCGCCGACAAACATAAACGCGAGAACGGCCTCACCTACAAGCCGAGCCAGATCATCGTGTCATGCGGCGGCAAACATTCCTGCTACAACGTCATTCTCGCGACGTGTCAGGAAGGCGACGAAGTCATCATCCCCGCGCCGTATTGGTTGAGCTATCCCGAAATGGTGAAGCTCGCGGGTGCGACGCCGGTGATTCTCGAAACGAGCGACAAGACGGAATTCAAAGTCACGCCCGCGCAACTCCGCGCCGCCATCACGCCGCGCACCCGATTGTTCGTGCTGAACTCGCCAAGCAATCCGACCGGCAGCGTCTATACGCCCGAAGAAACCAAAGCTCTCGGCGACATCTGCGTGGAGAAAGGCGTGCTTATCATGAGCGACGAGATTTACGAACACCTGCTTTACGATGGTGCGACGGTGAAGAGCGTCGCGAGCTTCTCGCAGGCGCATTACGACCACACGATCATCGTTCACGGTTTTGCGAAAGAGTGGAGCATGACCGGTTGGCGACTCGGTTGGTGCGCCGCGCCGGAGCCGATTGCCAAAGCCATTGACGCCGTGCAAAGCCACAGCACGAGCAACCCGACCAGCTTCGCGCAGAAAGGCGCGGTCGCTGCGTTGACGGGTTCACAGGAACACTTGCCCAAGTGGCTCGCGGAATTTTCCAAGCGTCGTACCTACGCGTGGCAGAAACTTAATTCCATGCCCGGCATCTCGTGCGTGAATGCCAAGGGCGCGTTCTATCTGTTCCCGAACATCTCCAAGACCGGCCTCAAGTCCGCCGACTTCTGCGCGCGGTTGTTGGAGCAGGAAAAAGTCGCCGCTGTTCCGGGCATTGCGTTCGGTGCGGACGATTACATCCGTCTCAGTTACGCAACCAGCATGGCGAATATCGAGAAGGGGCTGTCCCGCATCGAGAATTTCTGCAAAGGGCTGAAGACGCAGGCCTGAGCTGAATCCTCCCGCCGCTTAACCCGAATTCTGAAATAGAAACTGGTGGCAGATGGCGGAATTACATTCGGAGTGTGCCCGTCCCCGGGCGCAGCGACTTTCGCCAACCAAGCGGCTGCACAATTTCTCACGTCGCCTTTGCCGCGTTGCTGTGGCCGAGGACGGCCACACTCCGCCTAAGTCAAAAACCCGTTTCGGAGTTTGGGCTTAATACTTCGCGCTGACTGCGGGGATGGATACGTGACTGGCAGACGACGACGGCATCCGCCAGCCGAGGAAGAAAAGCACCGCGCCTGCAAACGCCAAGAGAAGCGGGATGTAGACATGCGGGGCGCGAAAGAATCCGGTGATTGCGAGGATTGGCGCGCGGTTCACTTGAGCTGCTGCCGGGAAAATTGTCGCCGATACGGAGTTGTCTTCAACCCATGCGCGGGCCAACACATTGGCCACTGAAGATGTATTCTCCAGGTCGTATCCGTAGTAGGTCAGCAGAACATCGCGGCTGCCGGGGGCTTGTTTGATGGCGGTGAATTTTTGAAGCCACTGAGCCGCTTCCTTTCCGATCAGCCGTGGGCCATGGAGTTTTTCGGAGGTGAGTTGCTCGACGAATTTCGGTGAACTGCCGAGTGTGGAAAGAATCTTGCCAGACAGTTCGAGAGAATTCTGTGGCAGCGACGTGTTTTCGCTCAATTGAATCCTGGCCGTGGCGCGATAGGAATCCGGCGCGAGCGCGGCGTCCGCGAGAATCATCAGGAAGCGACCGCCCGCGATGAGAAGCAGAGCCGCGCCGCACACGAGAAACAGGAATCGTTTCATGCGCAGAGCTTGGCGTGGCTGGGAAATCGCGCAAGGCGAATGTGGCGCGTTTGATTCAGCACAGCTTTTACCTTTCTCGCCCTCGCGAGTTCGAGCATCATCGTGTCATGTCAGGTTTAATCGCCATCGTCGGTCGGCCCAATGTCGGCAAATCCGCGCTGTTCAATCGCATCATCCGCAAACGCATCGCTATCGTGCATGATCAGCCGGGCGTCACGCGGGATCGCGTCAGCGCGGAGGCGGAATGGCGTGGTCGTCCCTACACAATTGTGGACACGGGCGGCATCGGGTTGTTGCGAAAGGAAAAATCCACGGACGTCATCATCAAAGCCGCCGTCGAACAGGTGGACATCGCCATCGAATCTGCGGACGTGATCATCCTCGTCGTGAATGTGCAGGAAGGCATCGTGCCGTTGGATCAGGAAGTGGCGATGCGTTTGCGCAAGTCCGGCAAAAATGTACTCGTGGCCGTGAACAAGGTGGACACGGAGCGCGTGGAGCCGTTGTCGTTGGAATTTTTGCGTCTTGGTTTCGAGAAGGTTTTCCCGGTGACGGCGATTCATGGCGAGGGAATTCAAGAATTGATGGAAACGGCGGTCGCGTTGTTGCCTGCGTTCACGCCGGAAACCGCTGAATCAACTGACGATGATGCGGAATCAGCCGAGCCTGCGGAAGCTCCAGAAGGCGCGGAAGGCGAAACTCCGCTGGCGCGCAAACCAAAAGGTCCGCTCAAGCTCGCCATCGTGGGTCGTCCCAACGTCGGCAAATCTTCCATCATCAATGCGCTCACCAAATCCGAGCGCGTGATTGTGAGTCCGATTGCCGGCACGACGCGCGATGCTGTGGATGTGCCGTTCGAGGTGGACACGGATGGCGTGCGGCAGAAATATATTTTGATTGATACGGCGGGCATCCGAAAGACGCGGAGCGTGGGAGATTCCATCGAGTTCTTCAGCGTGAAACGTTCGGAGGAATCCATCGAGCGTTGCGACATCGCGGTGCTGGTGTTGGATGCCCAGGGCGGGATTCTGGAACAGGACAAGAAGATCGCAGACCGCATCGTGCAAGCCCGCAAAGCCTGCATCGTGGTCGTCAACAAGTGGGATTTGTTCGCCGACGCCGTGGTGAAAGCGCGCGAGGAAGAGATCAGCCGTCGCAAAGTAAAAGTGCGTTACGAAGGCAACGAAGCTCCACTCACGATGCTCGGTGAATTCGGTTCGTGGGTGCAGGAGAAATTATTTTTCCTCGATTATGCGCCGGTGATTTTCACGTCGGCCAAATCAGGTTTCCATCTGGACAGGTTGTTGGAAGCGGTGCGATACGTCGCCGCGCAGTTGCAGCAGAAGATTCCGACTGCACTGTTGAACCGCACCATTGAGGATGCCGTGGATCGTCGCCAACCGGTGAGTGCGGCGGGACATCGCTTGAAATTCTTTTACGCCACACAAGTCCGGCAAGCGCCACCGACGTTTCTGTTGTTCGTGAATCGCGACGAGCTTTTCTCCGATGCTTACAAAAAGCATCTCGCGAGCGATCTGCGGAAAGCGTTCGGCTACGAAGGTTGTCCGATCATCCTCGTGCCCAAAGCGCGCCCGAAGACGATTGAGCCGAAGCGAAAGTTCATAAAAGACGCACCGTTCAAAGGCGGCGTGCGACCCAAACGCAGCGGCAAAAGTTTTAGTTTCCACCGGGACAAGAACAAACCTCGGAATAAGGCGGCTTAAGAGAACTAGAATCCCGTCCCGGCAAATCAACCCGCGGACGGGTGTGACGGAACTGCCGCCCAACTTTCGTCCTCGTCGTCGTTATAGAAAACGGGGATACATGTT
>JANNAO010000193.1:0-1983 GCA_031384405.1 Verrucomicrobiota bacterium
CGGGGCGCAAGTCGTCTTCGAGCCAATCAACCAGATCGCCCGCGCCCGCAACACCGGAGCTGCGGCTGCAACTGGCGACTGGCTGGTGTTCGTGGACGCGGACTCGCATCCGACGCGGGAACTCTTCGCCGATGTCGCGGAGCAGATTGTGACTGGCCACTGCCTCGCAGGCGGCTCGACGGTGCGGATGGAGACGACAAGTTTTTTAGGAAAGCTTGGTGCAGTAGTCTGGAATCGTGTCAGCCGCTGGCGTCGGCTGATGGCCGGCTCGTTTATCTTCGTTGAGGCGGCGGCGTTTCGGGAAGTAGGCGGATTCAGCAACGAGATGTTTGCCGGCGAGGAACTCGACCTGAGCCTGAAACTTCAAGCGGTGGCGAAGCGCCGGGGCAGGCGCATCATTATTCTGAACCGCCATCCGATGCTGACGTCCGCCCGGAAGCTGCACCTCTACAGCCAGCGCGAGTTGTTCTGGTTCTTCATCAAGGCCGCGTTCGCGCACAAACGCGTCATGCGCAGCCGCGAGCAGTGTAGTCCTTGGTATGATGGGCGGCGGTAGGGGTGGAGTTTGAACGCCTCACGCCCTTTTGCATTTGCCTAACATGACTGTCAGCCTCGACATGATCCGACAGGTGTTGAAAAATCTTCGCGGTTCAAAGGTCGAGTGCCTCGGACGCGGCCAGAACGCGCAATGGCAAAAACTGGCAAATGGGTAACAACCCAATTCAATGGGTAATGAATCAGGTATTAACTGGAAACTGGGTATTAAACTACGCGGCGAAAAAGTTCAGCCATCCATGCCCCACGCCTACACCGAAGACCAGCTTGTCGAGCAGCCCGCCATCGGGTTGTTCGTGGAGCCAGGCTGGGCACTGGATTGAACCTGAACTCCGAAGCGGCGCGTAGTGGGGCAGGCTTCCAGCCTGCCAGGTGGGGCTTCCAGCCCTCGATCATGCGGAAAGGAAAAGTGGGCCATGCCGGAGAACATCCTCGCGGGCAAGATGCCCGCCCAGACAGGCTCCAAGCATATCCGGGATGCGCTGCCGAAGTCGTCGTTCATCGGATTCACCGGCTCGCCGATTGAAAGCGGCGACAAGAACACGCAAGCCGTGTTCGGCGATTTGGCTTCCCAAGCCCGCCACCAGTTAGTTTCCCAGCATTACCATTCGCGCTGTCGCGCGCCGTGGTAATTGACGTTCACAACAGCCTGCAATCGAAGGAGGACAAGGCCACCGTGCCGATCTATTACGAGGCGCGGCTGGGGAAGATTGATTTGAAGCCGGAGGAACGCCCGAAGATCGGCGCAAGCTCGCTTTGCGGGGGCTGGCATCGGATGTTTACGCCGGAGTTCATTTTCGACATCATCAAATTCGTGAAAGACGAAATCCGAGCACTGGCCGACCGTTATGCTGCCGAGTTGAAGCGCAACATTGACGGGCGCGTGGCTGACATGGAGCAGGATGACCGGTCGCACGTCCTCATTTACGAAGTGCTGGGCGTCGGCAAGGACGAGGGAAAGCTGATTGACGTTTACCAGAACAAGGGACGGTTTCTCTACAAGTATGCCGGCTCGTTTCTCGAAGAGGCGGCGAAGCTCTGCTTCAAGGCGAAGTTCCCCGACTCCGGGTCGGTTCGTGTTCCCAATACGCACGGTAAAAAGCCAAAGCTTTTCGGCGTGGATTGTCTGGTGGGCGGCGATGCCTTGGAAATCAAGTGGCGCGATGCCACCACCGACGGCGATCACATCACCAAGGAGCATACGCGGATGCAGGCCGTTCGTGACGCTGGTTACAAGCCAGTCCGCGTGATGTTCTATTACCCGAATCGCGACCAAGCCATCCGCATCCAGAAAACGTTGGAGAGCCTCTACAAGAGCGTGGAAGGCGAGTATCACTACGCCGACGCGGCTTGGGCTTACATCAAGCGACGCACGGGCGTGGACTTGCTCGGCATCCTGCGCGACCTGGCCGCAGAAAGGACGGCGCA
>JANNAO010000236.1:0-5145 GCA_031384405.1 Verrucomicrobiota bacterium
CAGCGGGATTGAATATCAAGGGATGTAAAATTGCCTGAACACCTCTGGAAATAATCCAGTGCTGCGGCTGGTCGAGGACGATACAGCCGCGCTCCGGTGCAGGCCGATGACCGGGATTTGAAATTTGGAGTGCGCCATTCATGCTGAGAAACCTTAATCAAAAATCACCGTGCGGTTGCCGCAGAGGAACACGCGATCCTCGAACACGAGCCGCAGTGCGCGGGCGAGAACCATCTGCTCCACGTCGCGACCCGCCTGGGCGAGATCGCGCGCGGTGTGCGTGTGATCCACCGGCATCACTTGCTGCACTATGATCGGACCTTCGTCCAGTTGCTCGGTGACGAAGTGGGCGGTCGCGCCGATGACTTTGACGCCGCGATCAAACGCCTGCTGATACGGCTTCGCACCAGCGAACGCCGGGAGGAACGAGTGATGGATATTGATGAGGCGCGCGGGGAAACGGTTCACGAAGTCCGGCGTCAGCACGCGCATGTATTTCGCGAGCACGATGAATTCAGGCTGATGTTGCTCGATGACTTTCAGCAACTCGCTTTCGTGTTGCTCGCGCGTGATCGCCTCGTGGCTGATGAAATAAAACGGCAGATTGAACCGGGTGACGAGCGGTTGCAGGAGGGGATGATTACCAGCGACGGCTAGAACCTTTGCGTTGAGGTCATCGAACGCATGACGAATCAAAATGTCGCCAAGGCAATGATGCTCTTTGGAAACGAGCACGACGATGCGCTTGGGGGCGAGATCGGAGACGCGCACGGTGGCGTGTGCTGGCAGGACGGCGCGGACTTCGGATTCGATGCGGGTGGCGTCCGCTGCGCCGGAGAATTCCGTGCGCATGTAGAATCGTGCCGCGCCGGTCTCCACAAATTCCTGGTTGCCGACGACGTTTGCGCCGTGCTTGAGCAACACGCCGGTGATGGCGTGGACAAGTCCGCGACGATCTTCACATTCCACGAGCAGGACGGATGAAGTCATAAGGTTTTAGTAGTGGGACAGGCTTCCAGCCTGTCCAGTGGCGTGGACGAACACAATCCAAGCCACCCTGAAGTAAGAACGCCCCACCGGACAGGCTGGAAGCCTGTCCCACTATCGAAAGCCGGGTGTTGTCCACAAAGCCAAATGTTCTGGGTGGCAGATAACTTCATTTCGCGCCTCCTGATTTTTCGAGTCCCATGTTCGCGTAGTATTTCGACAAACGCCGCGCGTGTTCGTCGTAGGCGGATTCAAACAATTCCACGGCGCGAGTCGCTCCGACCACCGCTCCGGCACTGAGGACTTTCGGCGGCTGACCTGCTGCCGTGAGCCGCGCGGCGACTTCAGCTTTGATGGTGTTCACTAACAGACAGCCGCCCACCGTTGAGCCGGGCGCGACGGGCGTGTCGAGTCCGGGAATTTTCACCATCGCATCGCCGACGGGCGCGCCGGTATCGAGCACGAGATCGGCGAAATCCTGGAGGCGTTTTCCCTGCGGATGTCTCGACGTGCTGGCCTCCGAGTGGCGACGGCTGATGATGGCGACGACTTTCAGCCCGCGCGATTTGAATCCCGCCGCCATTTCGATGGGCACGAGATTGCAACCGCTGGAAGAAATCACAAGTGCGCTGTCCGTGCTGTTCAGATCGAAGTTGCGGAGGATGCGTTCAGCGAGGCCGGAGACGTTTTCGAGAAACATCGCCTGCCGTTGGCCGTTCGCGCCGACGACAAGATTGTGAAAACTCAGCGAGAGTTCAACGATGGGATTGAAACCGGGGAACGAGCCGTAGCGCGGCCACATCTCCTCGACCATGATGCGCGAATGTCCTGAGCCGAAGACCTGCACCATGCGTCCGGCGAGAATCGTCTGCGCGAACCAGTCGGCGGCCTGCTGGATTTGCGGCAACTGAGCCTCGACCGTGTCCACGATGCCGCGAGAGAGTTGGAGATAGGTTTGGGCGGGTGAGGGAGTGTTCATGAGTTTTTGGTGGGCGCGATGCGGTTTCCCTCTCCCCTTCGGAAGCGGAGAGGGATCAAGGGTGAGGGGCAGGGCGTTGCAATTGTCATCCAAATTGACTGCCAGTCGAACGGCCAACCCCTCACCCCGACCCACTCCCCATCCGATGGGGAGTGGGAGTCGCGCTTGATTGTTTGATGGTTGTTAAATTGCATCGCTCAGTTTGAGTTTGAAATATTCATCGCATTCCACGCCGCACCAAATGCACCTGCGCGGTCGCCGAGTTTGGCGGGCACGATGCGGACTTTTTTGCCGCCAGGCCGCCACTCGAAATCATTGAGGTGTTTTTTCAACGGACGAAACAACGCATCGCCCGCTTGCGTGATGCCGCCGCCGAGGACGACGACTTCAGGATCGAGCACGTTGATGAATGATGCGATGGCGGCAGCGAGTGCTTGCACGGATTGCTGCCAAATCTTTTGTGCGTCGGAGTCGCCAGCGTTGCTCGCAGTGACGAGTTTTCTCGTAGAGGTGAATCGTCCACCACTGCGTGCGCTCACGGTGCAGTTGCCAATCGCATCTTCCAAACTTCCGGGCGTGCGTGCGATGTCGAGCGTGCCAGCCGGATCAAGCGAGACGTGACCGAGATGTCCCGCGCGTCCGATGTGGCCGCGCAACAGACGACCATCCACCATTGCCGCGCCGCCCACGCCTGTGCCGAGCGTGAGGAGAATAGCGTTTCGCGTGCGCCGCGCCGCACCGCGCCAGACTTCGCCGAGCAATGCGGCGTGCGCGTCGTTTAATACCGGGACAGGTTGCGAGCTTTTGAAAAACGTTTTCCAGTCGAGTCCTTCCAAGCCGGGCAATCGTCCCGGCATGAAAGCGATGGAGCGTTGGTTTGTTGCAGCTAATCCGGGCGCGGCGAGACCGATCCATGTGGGCGCGTGATTCAATTCGCGTTCGAGAGTTTCCTTCGCGCGCCTGACGTTGGCCTGCCAGCCGCGTTTGGTGTTGTCGCCGGTGGGCACGGAGGTTTGCGCCAGCACACGACCGTTCGGAGTCACGGCGAGTGCCTTGACATTCGTGCCGCCCAGATCAATGCCCAGCGCGTATTCCATATCAGTCAGGAATCTGTCCCTCGCTCACCGACCAACCGCCATCCACGGCGAGCACTTGTCCGGTGGCGAACTTCGACGCATCACTCAGAAAATAAACCGCCGCCGCGTCGAGGTCTGCGGGCTGGCCGATGCGTCCGCCGTCGAGCGGCTGTTTGGTTTTGATGAACGCGAGAATGGTGGCGTCGTTAGCGGCGCGCTTGGCCATCGGGGTTTCAACAAGCGCAGGAGCAAGCACGTTGAAACGGATATTTTGCGGCGCGTATTGCGCGGCGCAGGTTTTGGTCAGGCCGATGATGGCGGCTTTGGCTGTGGCGTAGGCGTGGGTGGAAAAAAACTTCGGCGATGGCGAGAAGCCGAGAACCGATCCCATGTTCAACACGCTGCCGCCGCTGCCTTGCGCGAGAAATTGCCGGACGGCGGCGCGGTTGGAATAAAAGATCGAGGTGAGATTCAGGTTGAGCGTGGCGTTCCAACCTTCGTCGGTGAGTTCGTGCAACGGCCCGTCACCCCAGCGTCGCCCCGAACCGCCGGCGACATGATACAAGCCATCCAATCCGCCGAACGCAGACACGGCCTGCGCCACGGCTGCGACCGCAGTCTCAGGATTGGTGACATCGCCTTGAAGAACGATGGCGGCAGCACCCAATTCGCGTTGCGCCGCCGCGACGTTTTCCGGTTTGAGACCCACAGCGACCACCCGCGCACCCGCTGCGATAAATGCTTTGGCAGCCGACAAACCGAGTCCCGCCGTTCCACCCATCACGACGATCCGTTTGCCGGAAAGCGCAGTGTTGCTGGAGGTCGTGTTGCTCATGATGGCAACATGTTTTGGGAATCGGATGGAAGCGTCAAAGTTTATCTGCCCCCATCTTTCGGGGGTGGGATTGCTCGTGAGATGAAAGGTTCAAAACCCAAAATGTTTTTTTAACTGGGCGAAAGATTCATCAACGGACAGCGCATCGGACGGGATCGTCAGAGACACGTTGGCGGGGTTATCCCATTCGCCACCCGCGCCGGTGAGTTGCGGAAGATTTCCCTGCGCGGACTTTTTCCAAAGCCCCTTGGGATCGCGCGCGACGCAGACTTCATGGGCGCATTGAACCCAGATGAATTTCACGTCGGGCAGGATTTCCCGGATGCGGGCGCGTTGGCTTTCCAACGGCGTGACGAAGGCGGCAGCGACATTGACGCCACACTCGTTGAGACGACGGCAGCAAAACGCCATGTAGGAGAGGTGCATCAGGCGCGCGGTCTGATCCATGTTGAAGTTCGCGACGGTTTTACGGACGTCATCGCCGTCCAGCATGACGAAGTTGTCCACGCGATTGACGATCTGGCTTGCGAGCGTGGATTTGCCTGCGGCCGGGAGGCCAAAAAACCAGAGGGTCATTCCTTTGCAATTGTCTTTCATAATCGAGTGCGCGGCTTTGAGAACGAACGGTGTCATGTTCTGCTCCAAGGCCAAATAAGACTCATCAGCGGTTGGCGTCCGCATGAACTAACCGCACGGCGTCATTCATGATCCTCGCCAAGGGTTTTAATTCCATGATGGCTGTGTTGCGTGCGACCATCTTGCCTGTTTTCTTCTTGTACGCGGGCGACATGCCCACAGTCAATTGGTTCTTCGATGTTTTGAGTGTAGCCAAGCAACCACAATCTTCCAAAGCGCAATGGCTGTGCTTGCGGACTCCCTCTCCCCATCCGATGGGGGAGAGGGAATCCATCCGGCCATCCCTGTTGCATGATATTTCAAAACGTGGCAATCGTTCACACTCCATTTACAGCGTGATCTAGTTGCGATCTGTCACCATTGATTCCCAGAACCGCTTTTGACTTTCGCTGGGCTGACTTTTAACCTGCGCGCATGGAATCACTCCACGCGCCGTGGCGCATCGAATATATTCTCGCGCCCAAGCCCCAGCTTTCCGAGAGCTTGTTCACGAGCATCGCGCAATCCAGCGACGACGTGGGCAATTTCGTCATCGCGCGCGACCGGACGTGTTACGCGTTGCTGAATCGTTATCCCTACACGGGCGGACATCTGATGGTCGTGCCCTACAAACAATCGCCCGACCTCGACGG
>JANNAO010000246.1:0-10960 GCA_031384405.1 Verrucomicrobiota bacterium
TGCGATTAAAGACGGGTGAGGCCGTCCGGCGGAGCGCGAGCGGTCCCTCGCTCGCAGCGCGTGGACAGCGAAAAGCGTATGAAAGGATTTCAAGCGTGTTGCAGTGGCGGCGCGCTGCGGACGGGGACCGTCCGCGCTCCGAGATAAGCCGCGCACAGCCTCACCCGTTTGTAATCACACCCAACGCGTCATGGCGGTTTTTTTGGATGGGACTAACGGACACATTCCGCACTTCCAGCGGCGCACTCCAGACGTAGCAGTATGGTTTACGACTTTGAGTCGTGTGGCTTCCCAACCTCAAATGGCTCAAACACCCATCGCTCATCCCAAGCTTGTCATCGCCCTATTGCCCTGCCGATACTCCGCGCACCAAAACAATCACCAACGCATCATGTCCATCAAACTTACTTTCCACGGCGCGGCGGGCGGCGTCACCGGTTCTTCTTATCTCGTGCAAACCAGTCAGGCGCGGGTGTTGGTGGACTTCGGCATGTTCCAAGGCTTCGCCGAGAAAGAAGGATTGAACAAAATCCCCGCCACACTTGATCCGCTCAAGCTTGATGCGGTGGTGCTGACGCACGGGCATCTGGATCATTGCGGGAGATTGCCGCTGCTCGCCAAGGCAGGTTATCACGGGCCGATCTTCACGACTGAACCGACCATTCCACTCGCGTCGCTCGTGCTGCGGGATTCCGCGTTTCTGCAAGCGATGGATGCCGAGCGTTACAATCGCAAACATCCTGACAAACCGAAAACTGAACCCATCTACTCCGCGAAAGATGTGGACGCTCTCATCGCGCTGTTCAAACCGGTGAACTACGATCAACGCGTGGAAGTCGCTCCCGGCATCCGCGCGCAATTTGTTGAAGCCGGACACATGCTCGGCTCGGCCAGCATCCGGCTGACGGTGGAAGATGGCGGGAATACGAAGCACATCGTCTTCTCTGGCGACATCGGGCCGAAGGGCACGCCCATTCTCAAGGACGCGGTGGGTTTTCATCAAGCGGACTTCGTGGTGATGGAATCCACCTACGGCGACCGCGATCATAAACCGCTGGCCGAAACCGTCGAAGAGTTTGAAGGCATCGTGAACAAGGCGGTGGCGAGCAAGGGTAAGTTGCTCGTGCCCGTGTTCGCTATCGGACGCACACAATTGTTGCTCTACCTGCTGGCGCAGATGTTCCGCAATCGCACCGTGCCGAAGTTTCCCATCTTCCTCGACAGCCCGATGGCCATCGAAGCGACGAAAATTTATTGGGAGCACATGAGTTTGTTCGATGACGAATTCCAAGCGTTGAGTCGCGAACGTCCGCTCACGCAGGATTTGACTTCGTTGAAAGCCACGCCCACCGCACAAGATTCTATGGCGCTCAACGAGCAGCCCGGCCCGTGTCTTATCATGGCCGGCGCGGGTATGTGTACGGGCGGACGCATCCTGCATCATCTCCGCCACAATCTCAGCAAGCCTGAAGCCTGCGTGCTAATCGTCGGCTATCAAGGTGAAGGTTCGCTCGGACGGCGACTTGTGGATGGCGAAAAGGAAGTCTCCATGTTCGGTGAGAAGATTCAGGTGCGCGCCACCATCCATACGCTCGGCGGTTTCAGCGCGCACGCGGGTCAAACGGATTTGATGGAGTGGTTCGGTCATCTGGCCGCGCATCATCCGCGCGTGGCTCTGACACACGGCGAAGATCGCGGGCGGTTGCCGCTGGCGAAATTGATCCAAGAACGGCATGGCATCAAAGCGGTGTTGCCGCAACTGGGGGATTCGGTCGAGGTGTAAATTGAACCGTGTCGCGGATGAAATAATGTTCGGCTGCAACACGGGAAGCAATTATTGTTTCGGGACGAAGGCCAAATGAAACCAAAGGTTTATCTTGAAACCAGCTTCCTGAGTTTTCTCACGGCCCGCCCGACGCGCGATGTGGTGATGTCGGCGATGATCAAACAATCGAAGGACTGGTGGGAGGATGAGCGGAATAACTTTGAGTTGTTTGTGTCAGACCTCGTTGGGTTGGAAGCGCGGGCGGGCGACGCACATGCCGCACAACGGAGGCAAGTTGTGTTTCTGACAATCTCAGCACTTGTTGCCGATCCCCATGCCCGGTCATTGGCAGATTTTTTTGTAAGCAACATGGCGTTGCCTACCAACGCCTCTGCGGACGCGTTGCATATCGCGATAGCTACGGTAAATCAGTTGGATTACCTTTTGACGTGGAATTGCCGACATATCGCGAATGCTGTGATGCGACCCAAACTTGAAGCCCTGTGCCTTGCAAAAGGCCATCACTGCCCGATCATCTGCACCCCACCCGAACTGAGGAATATTGCAAAATGAAATCAAACACAATTCTTGATGAGATTCGCCGCTTCCGCGATGCCCACGCCAAAAAATTCAACTACGACATTGGTGCTATATGTGAAGACTTGAAACGGGAGCGCGAATCATTGGAAAAGTTAGGCATGAAATTCGTAAAGCCTCCTCGCCGCCGTGTCGCCCGGAAACTTGCCGCATGAGCACCGCCACTCCCCCGCTCCGTCACGAAACCACGGCAGGAAATTATTTCGTCGCGAACTATCCGCCGTTCGCGTTTTGGAAACCGGAGTTCGTCCCGCAATTCGAGTCCTCTCTATCGCCTATCGCCCCTCGCCCATCGCCTCCCCTAGGCCAATACGTTCACATCCCGTTTTGCCGGAAGCGTTGTCACTTCTGCTATTTCAAAGTCTATACGGACAAAGATTCCTCTGAAGTGCGCGGCTACATTGATGCGCTGCTCAAAGAACTCGCGGTCTATGCGAGCAAGCCCGTCATCGGCGGACGCAAACCCAAGTTCGTCTATTTCGGTGGCGGCACTCCGAGTTATCTTTCGCCCGATCAATTGAAGTTTCTTACCGACGGCATGAAACGCCTGCTGCCGTGGGATGAAGTCGAGGAAGTCACCTTCGAGGCCGAACCCGGTACACTCACAGATCATAAGCTGCAAGCCATCCGGGACATGGGCGTCACGCGCCTCTCGCTCGGGATCGAACACTTCGACGATCACATTCTAGAAATCAACGGTCGCGCCCATCGTTCCAAGGAAGTTGCCCGCGCCTATGCCTTCGCGCGCGACATCGGTTTTCCTCAGATCAACATTGATCTCATCGCCGGTATGGTCGAGGAGACGGAAGAAAAATGGCGCGAGACCGTCGCAAAAGCCGTGGCACTGCAACCCGACTCCGTAACGATCTATCAGATGGAAGTGCCGTATAACACCGGCATCTATCAGCAGATGAAAGCGGGCGGCAAACTCGTCGCGCCCGTCGCTGATTGGGAAACGAAACGCGCGTGGGTGGATTATGCTTACCGCGAATTTGAGAAGGTCGGCTACACCGTCACGAGCGGCACGACCGTCGTGCGCGATCCGGCCAAAGTGAAATTCATCTACCGCGAAGGTTTGTTCACCGGCGCGGACATCCTCTCCATCGGCGTCGCGAGTTTCGGCCATCTGAACGGCGTGCATTATCAGAATCACCACGAGTTCCAGCCCTATGTGGACGCAGTGAACGCTGGCAAACTCCCCGTCTATCGCGCGCTAACGCCCGCAGCCGATGAGCGCTACATCCGCGAATTCATGCTGCAACTCAAACTCGGCTCAGTGAGCGCGGAGAAGTTCAAAGCCAAGTTCGGCACCGACCCGCGCGAAACTTTTGCCACCCCGCTCGCCACTTTGAAAGAATGGGGCTTCCTGACTAACAGCGGCGACCGCATCGGCGTCACGCGCGAAGGGTTGCTCCAGATTGACCGCCTGCTCCACGAGTTTTTCAAACCCGAACACAAGACAGGGAGATATGCCTGATACGGCGATGAATTACTGGGTGGTTAAGGGTTCGGCATCTGGAAACGATTGGGAGGCGATGTTGCGACAAGGAAAACTAGGCACTTGGTGGACAAGCAAGCTTGGCGACAGATTGCAGAGACGAGACAGGTTGTTCTTTTGGCAGTCGAGCCCACTTTGCCGAATTGTAGCTCTTGGGGAAATAGTCAATCCACACGTTTCTTACGTGGGTGGCAAACATCGTTATCGAGTGCGTTACTTAACGGGTTGGTTAGATAGAAAACCAACAATCACAGAACTCAGGAGTTTTCCCGCTTTAAGAGACGCTTCGTTTCTAAAGCAAGGCGCGGCTAGCTGTATTTTCCCAATAACTGTTTTACAGGGCAGCTTGCTTTTCTACCTGGCTCAAAGTCCCAATCAAAACTTAACCGGAATCTGGTCAGACTTGGAGGCGGCTTTTCGGAATACGACTCAGACAGAACCCAATGACTTGGACTATGCAGCAAGCGAAGGCAACGCGCGCCTAGTTGAACATCTCCGCAGGGAGCGGAACAGAACGCTCGTTCTCAGGAAAAAGAATCAAACACTCCGTAAGCATGGGCGGCTAAGTTGTGAGTGTTGCGGATTTAATTTTCAAAACTTCTACGGCGAACCGGGACGCGACTTCTGTGAGGTTCACCACACAAAACCTCTTGCTGATGCAGTTGAACGAACGACGCCACTCGACGATCTGGCTGTGGTTTGTTCAAACTGCCATCGAATCATTCACAGAAAGAAACCAATGATTACTGTTGGACAACTTTCCACCCTGGTTAAAAAAGAATCCAAGAAAACCGGACAGACCCGCTTTTATGCCTGACACATTCGCTTATCCGCTCTCAGATTTTTACGCCCACGCCAAACTGCCGATGCCGCGCATCGAGCCGATTTCCGGCGACGCAGTCCCAGAGCCTTATCGCTCGTTGCTCGTTCACAAGAATGACATGACTTCGACGCTCGAAGCGTTTCACAACTCGCGCATCCATCTGGAGCTCGTGAAGAAAGATCATCGCGGCGGATTTTATTTCCGCGAGGTCATCCTGCGATTAGATCACGACGAGAAGCCGGTCGAGTTCGGCGCGAACAAACTTCACATCGGAATTTTCTCCGAAGACGCGCAGGAGCAAATTCTGTTGGAGCAGGTCCCGCTGGGCAGGATTCTCAAAGAGTGCGGTGTCAAACATGTGACCGAGGCGAAGTTTTTCCTGCGCGTCGAGCCGGATGAACTCATCTGTCGCGCGCTGGAACTGGAAACGCCGGTGACGCTCTACGGTCGCAAGGCGGTGATCTCGGATCACAAGGGGCTTATCTTGTCGGAGATCGTGGAGATATTGCCGCCGGCTGCCAGTTCTGCGTCACAATCTTAAACCAAGACGAAGTAAATGGGACGACGGGAGAAACGCAGAGGCGCAGAGAACGCGGAGGAAAACAGCGTTTGGTTGGGCGGATTCAGCATGATCTGACTGATGTTCTTTAACAGTTTCTTCTCCGCGCCTCTCTGCGTACTTTGCGCCTCTGCGTTTCTTCCGGTTGACCTCACACCAGACAGAAAGCTGAATTCCCATTGGAAGCCCGCTTGCCGCTCTGTTACTTTGCCGCCAGAGAAAATCAAACGAGAGGAACACAATGCCACAAGCCATAATGGATCCCGGCGAAGTCCGGCGCTTCGCGGAAGAACTCAAACGCTTCAACACGGAAACGCAAAACCGCATGTCGCTCCTACAAGCGCGGTTCGCCACGTTGAGTGACACCTGGCAGGATCAGGAACACGCCAAGTTCTCCGAGGAGTTCCGCGACACGATGAAAGTCTTGAAGAAGTTCATCGAGAGTTCCAACACGCACACGCCGTTCCTGCTCCGCAAGGCGCAGCGCATCGAGGAGTATTTGAACCAACATTGAGCAGCGAGGTAGTTAAATGGTTAAATAAGTGAATGAGTGAACATCGCACCGGAGTCACACGCATTTAACTCATTTAACAATTTAACTCATTCACCCATTTAACTTTCCCAAATCCCCCATGCCCGACCGCGCCAAAGTCACATCACTCGAAGCCATCGAGGACTTCCGCGCCAAGCTCGTCGTCTATCGCGACAAAGCCCGGCGCGTCCTCGACGAGGTGGATCACGACGTCACACGCAGCCGCGTCTGGCTGGAAAACGAGTGTCCGAATCACTGGCAGAATCAAATCCGTCTCCGCACCCGCGCGCTGGAGCAATGTCAGCAGGAACTGTTCAGCGCGGAACTCTCCGGTCTCCGCGATTCCTCCTATGTGCAAAAAGCCGCCGTGCAAAAAGCCCGTCACTCCATCCGCGATGCCGAGGAGAAATTAAAAGTCACCGGACAATGGGCGCGGCAGTTCGATCACCGCGTCGAAGCTCCCGCGCGCCAGGTCGAGCAACTCCGGCAACTGCTGGACCATGATCTCGCCAAGGCAGTGATGTGGTTGAACGAACTCATCAAAACTCTCGGTGCGTATGCGGAACTTTCTCCGAGTGCAGCGTTACCCACCAACATCCCATCGTCCTCGTCCTCGTCCTCGTCCTCGAATTTGCCCCTGCCGATCGAGGACGAGGACGATAACGACGACGAGGACGAATCAAAATCATGAGCGCGAGCCAGAACAGATTGATGAGTTTGACGAACAACCTCCGCGCCGAGTGGGACGCGACCAAAAGTTATTGGAACGACGCCAAGAGCCGCGAGTTCGAGGAGCGTTTTCTCCAGGAACTAATTCCCGCCGTCAATCAGGCCATCAGCAACATTGAATCCCTTGAACGCACCCTCCAAAAAATCCACGCCGATTGTGAATGACATGCTGACCGTCGCCCAGACCATCGAACTTCTCTCGCGCGTGCGGCAGGGCATAAGTGATTCCGCTGTTCGCACGAGTGAACTGGAGCGGGACTTCACCATGCGTTCGCACAAGCTGCGCGTGCAGTTTGAATCCGACATGGCTGCCGAGAAATCTCGCGGGCAAAGCGATTTGAATTCCGCAGACGCCGACCTGACCGCACAACTGACTCAAGTGGAAGCCGCGTTCACGAAACGCAAAGCACGCATCACCGCCGCGCTAGAAAACGCTCGCAAGCAACGCTTCGGCCAGATTGAAGCCGAGGAACGCAAACACACATCCGAGAACCAAAGCCATATCCTCGAAGCAGAGCGCACGCGCGATGCCGACACGCAAAAGAACAAGTCGGGCCACGAAGCCTTCGACGCCGCACTCTCCAACGAGCGCGCCGCACTGGATTGCCTCGCCGCCAGTGTCCGCGCGACATTCTCGGGCTTCGGCCCGCTGTCCCGTCTCGTAGCCAAACCTTCCGCCGCCGCCACGCCTGACACCAGCGCGCATGAAAACCAGATCATCGAAAAGCTTTATGAGTTCCGCGACCAGACCGCGCGCGAACTTTCCCGCGCCAACCAGCTAGTGTTGCCCGTGTTCTTCCGCGTGTTCCGCTTGTGGTTTTGCCTGTTGTTGATCGCAGGCGTGCCGTTCGCCTTCGTGCCGGAGCTGCGGCGGTTTGAATTTCAATCCGTGCCCGCACACGTCTGGTTTGTCATGGGCGGGAGCATCACGGGCATTTTCATTTTATACTTCCTCGGCAAATACTTCGCGACGCCTCGCGCCAAAGCGGCCGCGCTGGTGCTGCATTCCGCATTAAAACTCGCCGAGGTTTCCGCCCGGAGATCGGAAGCGAGCTTCAAAACGGAATCCCAGCGCATCCAGTCCACCCACACCAGCGCGACACAGATGCTCAACGAGCGGTGGAAACAGGTGCGCGGCGACGCGAGAACTTTGCGCGAGGGCTGGATTGAGCGCCTCACCGACCAAGCGCGAAACCTGCACCTCTTGAACGAGGAAAGACACCCGTTGTGGCTTAAAAGCGTCAACAAGCGGCACGCCGATCTGACCGCGAAACTTCACGAGCGGCTTACGAGCGGGGTAATGAATCTCGAAACCAATCATTCAAACAATCTCGCGCGACTCACTGCGACGCGAGACGACGGTCGCAAAAGTCTGGACGCTCAATGGCAGAACGTGACGACTCCGGCCTTGCAGACATTGGGTGCGGCAGAAGTCGCAACGGAACAACTCTTCCCCGCGTGGCGCGCGGAGTTGTGGAAACAGTTCACGCTCCCGGATGATTTCAAGCACGCCGCGAAGTTCGCCACGCTGCATGTGGACACGAGCAAGATTTCCAGAGAGGCGACTGAACTCAACGTCGTAGTGGGACAGCGCGTCTCGCCTGTCCTTCCCCAACATTTAGATTCGCCACCTGTTGCCGATCTCCGCGCCTCACATGGACAGGCTGGAAGCACTGTCCCACTACCCGGCTCGGCTCCGCTCCAAAGTTCAGAGTTAAACATCCCGCTGCTGTTGTCCGTGTCGCAACAGGCGTCCGTTCTGTTCGAGACGAAAACCTCCGGCCACGAGCAAGTCATCGGTTCGCTTAACAATCTCATCCTGCGCCTGCTCACCAGCGCGCCACCGGGCCGGCTGGCGTTCACGATCATTGACCCCGTCGGGCTTGGTCAAAATTTCGCAGGCATCATGCACCTCGCGGATTTCGAGGATCGTCTCATCAACAGTCGCATCTGGACGCAACAGGCTCAGATCGAGCAACGCCTCGCTGACCTGAACGAACACATCGAGAAGGTGACGCAGATGTATCTGCGCAACGAATACGCGTCGCTCGCCGAATACAACGCGCAGGCCGGTCGGCTCGCGGAGAAATATCAATTCCTCGTCATCGCGGATTTCCCGACGAACTTCAGCGAAGTCGCGGTGAAACGGTTGCAAAGTATCGCTGCCAGCGGCGCGCGTTGCGGCGTGCATCTCTTGATGCATTGGGATCAACGCAAGACTGCGCCGACGGAATTTGTGCCGGAAGAGATTCGCAAGAATTGCATCTGCATCGTGACCAAGGGCGATGGCTTCGCGCTGTCCAACGCGAATTGGGAAGGAACGAAACTTTCCCTCGACGCACCGCCTGACGCTGAACTCGCCACCAAACTGCTTCACCAAATCGGCAAGGACAGCACGGACTCGTATCGCGTCGAGATGCCGTTCGCGGAAGTCGCGCCGGAGGACAACGAGCTTTGGAGCTTGGACACAACGAGTGAATTACGCGTAGCTGTCGGTCGCACCGGGGCGACGAAGCTGCAATATCTCGCGCTCGGCCAAGGCACGCGGCAGCACGGATTGGTTGCGGGCAAAACCGGCTCAGGTAAATCAACTTTGTTTCATGTCGTCATCACGAACCTCGCGCTCTGGTGCAGCCCGGAGCAGGTGGAGTTTTATCTGGTGGACTTTAAGAAGGGCGTTGAGTTCAAGACGTACGCCACGCACAAGCTGCCGCACGCACGCGTCATCGCTATCGAGAGCGACCGTGAATTCGGCCTGAGCGTGCTTCAACGCGTGGATGAAGAACTCAAACGTCGCGGCGATCTCTTCCGAAAACTCGGCGCACAGGACATCGCGGGTTACAAACGTGCGGTTGCGACTGCTAGTGGGACAGGCGTCCCGCCTGTCCAGTTGGACGCTCGCTCGCCCGTTGCATCCGAATTGCCTTCCACTTCGTCCACGTCACCGGACAGGCGAGACGCCAGTCCCACTACCGAGCCGATGCCGCGCGTGCTGCTCATGATTGACGAGTTCCAGGAGTTGTTCGTGGAGGATGATCGCGTGTCGCAAGGCGCGGCGTTGTTTTTGGATCGCATCGTGCGCCAAGGTCGCGCGTTTGGCATTCATGTGCTGCTCGGCTCGCAAACGCTCGGCGGCGCGTATTCGCTAGCGCGAGCAACGATTGGGCAAATGGTTGTCCGCATCGCGCTCCAGTGTAACGAAGCAGACGCTTACCTCATCATGAACGAGGACAATCCCGCGCCGCGTCTGCTCTCGCGTCCGGGCGAAGCGATCTACAATGACGAAGGCGGGGCGATTCAAGGCAACAGTCCATTCCAAGTCGTGTGGCTGCCGGATCAAGTGAGAGACGAATGGCTGGCGAAAGTTGGAGTTCGTAGCCGACGAGATAACAAGGCGGCTGCAAATCGCGAACCCATCGTCTTCGAGGGCAACGCTCCGGCAAATGTCGGAGACAATCCCCTGCTCCGCTCGCTCCTCAACGCGAGTTCATTGCAGCCAACAAGTTCTCCCCGCATCTGGCTCGGTGCGCCGAATTCCATCAAAGGCCCGACCGAAGCGATGTTCCGTCGTCAAAGCGGAAATCACTTGCTCATCGTCGGTCAACGTGACGAAACCGCGCTTGGCATGTTGGGAATCGCCATGATTTCGATCTCAGCGCAGCAGACCAAGGCAGCCGCGCGCTTGATCGTGTTCGACACCAGCGCGCCGGATTCTGCCGAGGCAAAATTTCTCGAACAAATCGTCCGTGCGATTCCGCATGAGGTAAAACTCGTGCGCGCGGGCGAAGTGGAGGAAGTCATGTCCGCGCTCGCCGCCGAACAACAATCGCGCGCGGATCAGTCCGGCGCGGCAGGCGCAGAGACATTTTTGTTCATCCACGGTTTGCAACGGAACAAGAAGCTGAAGTTCGACGAGGAGATGAGCTTCTCGATGGATGCGGGTACTGGCGCAAATCCGGGTTTGCTGCTCAACAAATTGATCTGCGAAGGCGCGGGACTGGGCTTCCACGTCATCGCCTCGTGCGACAGCTACAACAACGTGATGCGCTGCCTGAGCCGCAAGGCGGTGAGCGAATTCGAGATGCGCGTCGCGTTCCAGATGAGTTCCAACGACTCGGCCAGCTTGATCGAATCACCGCAAGCCAATGATCTGGGCCTGCATCGCGCCATTCTTTTCAACGGCCAGGAAGGCTGGACAGAAACGTTCCGCCCGTATGCCTTGCCTGATTCCGCGTGCATCACTGCCGCTGGACAGGCACTGGCCCGATTGCACGGGTGAGGTTTTGAAACATGGCCACATGGCGGGATTAACATTGCCGGAACGCCGCCATCAGGCGGCAGCAGCAGACCGATTAGCGCCCGGCCGCCGGAAGGCGGCGTTCCGTTGCTGTCACAGGTTGAATCTAGCTGAAGCCAGTTTCGTGCCGAGAAGGTTGGGCTAACGATTTGGGGGTGAT
>JANNAO010000252.1:0-2017 GCA_031384405.1 Verrucomicrobiota bacterium
AGCGTCAGGTTTCTCCTCATCCGCAAGCCACGCGAACAAGATTGCCGCCGCGATTCCGAGCAGGCCGAACTCCATCACGGGTTTCCTCCATGCCGCTGCACCGAGCGTCGCCTCCAACGCTCCCGCGCGCCAACCGGCATAGATCGGCCCGATGAAAAAGCCGACGCTCGCGCCCATGCCGATGAAGCCGAGCGCGCGACCCGTGTTGTTCGGATACATGCGCGCGATCATCGCCGTGGCCGCCGGGTGATAACAACTGCCGCCGATGCCCGCCACGATCACGGCTGCGAGTGCGCACGAATAATTCGGCGCGAACGCCAGCGCGGTGAACCCCAGCGCATTAATCAACAATCCCCACGCGAGAAGTTTTTTTCGGCTCATGCGGTCAGCGAGGATTCCTTGAAAATAACTCGGCAGAAAATACGCGATCATCATCACCGTCACCAGTGCAGTGGCGTGGCCGACGTTCTCGAAACCAAAGTCGCGCTGCATGAGCAGATACAGCGGCAGCAACGCCACATGATAGATGTGCGTGAACGCGTGCAGCGCTCCCACCAACCAAAGCGCGCGGGTTTTGTGTTGGGCGTCGGTGGTCATTTGTCTTTCGGTAAAGGAAACTCCGCGAGCCGCGATTTGATTTCTGGATACAACGTCTCCGTCCACGGCGGCAGCTTCGCGTTTTCAGGCAACGATTTTCCGGCCCGAAAATCCACTGGCGCGATGATCACCGTCATGTTCTCGATCTTCGTGTCCGCCGCGAGGACGAACAATTCCTCCGCAGCTTCGTCCCCCATCGCAAGGCATCCGACCGAGAGAGCTTTGCCGTGGATCATGATTTCGCCGCCGAGATTCGTGCGACCCTCCTTTGCTGCTTGAGCGCGATCAAACGCGTTCGGGTAACTCACCTGCATCGAGAGATGATAGCTGCTGTTCGGGTTCAACAGGTCAATCGCGTAAATTCCTTCCGGCACTTGTTTATCGCCTTGACGCAGCTTCGGTCCAGCCACACCGCTCGCCGCCTGGATTGGATACGCACGGATAAACTTGAAACCGTTCGTCCCGGACTTCGCATACACCTGAAGGATTTTTTCCTCCTTCAATCCGATGAACACGAGCGCGCGCGGAGGATAGGCGACAGACGCATTAGTGAAGTGCGGGGACAATCGCGCGCGGGCTGCCACGCCGTATTGCGCGAGACGATCCTCGACCGTCGCCGCGATCACGATTGATTGTTGAACGATGCCGATCATCGCGACCGCACCCGCCAAACTTTTAGGGACGTTCATGGTTTTTGATTCAAGCCGCAGTGAGCGAACACCCGCGAGGTTCAGCCATCGCCGCGCGTCCGAGCAATTCAAAACCATTGCCGCGTCGCACCGCCAAGTCCTCTGTCTGAATCGCCATCACGGAAAAAACATTCGCCAAGTCCACGATGGAGAGAATACCCGTCTCGCCATCGCTCACTTCACGACCTGTCTCCGGTGAGATGACTCGCGCCCGCGCCCACGGCGGGAAGTGAAACGCGCCTCCCGACTTTAGACCTGAGACTTCAGGCTTTAGACTTTGTTGATACGCCTGCGAACTCAACTCACTCATCCCGTATTCACAAATGATGTTCGCCGCCGACACGCCAAGCCTGTCTGTGATGAGCGCGTGCAACTCCTCTTTCGGCATCGAGCGCGAGCGACCTTTGTATCCGCCCGTTTCCAACACGCACGAACCCACAGGAAGTTTCAGCCGAAGATTCCGCGCCACTAGTTCATCCAGCAGATGCACGAAGGAGAACGCCGTTCCCACGACGAGCAACGGCCTACCATCCGTCTGCGTCAACGCCCCCAACGCCGCCTCAAAGTCCACCACCCAAACCCCATCCACTCCAACTCGTCCGACAAACGAGTTCTCCTCCGCTCCCATCTTCTGCCGCGCATAGTCAAACATGTACACCAACGACGAGTGCGGCACTTGTCCCGCAATTGGCGTCAGACTCAACAATCGGCAATCGGCAATCGGCAATCGG
>JANNAO010000271.1:0-6152 GCA_031384405.1 Verrucomicrobiota bacterium
TGAGTGCCCATTCAAACGCTGACTCCGGATCGAACACCTGGGCCGGTTGCAGGTTCTGATCGCCAATCTGGCGACAGACCTTGTAGTCCCGCCGATGCACATCAGCGGAGAGTTTTATGAGTTTTACTTTGTCGGTTTTTACAGGATTATTTTTGCGTAGTGTAGTCATATCAGGCGGGAGGTTCGCATCCAGTGCGGCCTCCTGCCAACTACCCATATCAACTCGTCCTCGGTTTTGTTGTTTTATTTCGAGGACGAGGACGAGAACAAGGACGAGAACGAAAGTTGTACAGCACTTCCAGCCACAACCCCCACGCGATCACAACGCACCCTTCACTTCACGCTCACTTCAATCGGCGACTGAATTCCCTGCGCGAAGTCATCCACGTATTTCTTCCACGCGGCGGCATCGGTGAGTGAACCAGCTTTGTCCCAGCAGAAACCCGCCCAGTAGGTCGCGACATTGTTGTCAGAAACTTTGGTGAGGACGAGTTGGTTCAATTTGTCTTCAGTCTGCTTCTCAAAAGTTTTTGGATCAATGATGATGGCGAGACCTTGGTTGCCTGCGTTCTTCTCCACCTTTTCCCACTTCAATAACCAGCCGCGCTCGGCGTTCGCCTCGACTTGTTCGCCAGCGGCTTTCTTGAGGCCGATGCCCGTGGTCAATTTCTGCGCCTGACCGGGGCGCGTGAATTGTTTGTAGCTGCTCTGGAAACGATCCAGTTGCGAGCCAGCATCGAGCGTGATGCGTTTCACTTCACTCACGTTGATGTTGTCCACCTGGAACGGCGCGTATTCCAACTCGAACATTACGCGGATCGGGCCATTGGCCAGCACACGGGAGTTCACGAAGTTGCGCGACGTCCAAAGCCGGTCAGCGGCCCAAAGTCCGTTGCCGCCGCAGCCGCGTGATGGGCCAGCGGAATAAAAATCCGCGCCGTCACCGTGGTCGGTATGATAATCGTCGCTCAGATACCAGTCGTTGACGACCATGCGGGGCGTGCGCTTGGACCAGATATCAATCGTGCTGCTGGACAGCGGCTCGCCTTCCCAAGTCTCCAACGCCTTGCCGTAGGTGCGATGCGCGATGCGATCATTCTCCCAGACGAAATCATCGAAGCGCTCGCGATTGAAGCGACCAAACGCTTTGAACTGTTCCCGCTTGAAAACCTGCTTCGCGCCGACAGTCACGGTGAAGGTCTTGGTTTCATTCGCCGCAAAGTCCGCTTGAAAGATGACAATGTCGGCTTTGCGATACGCATCGCCGTCTGTGTCCACCGCTTGCGCGAGCAATTCTTTTCCGGCGGCATCGGCGACGTGAATCGTGTTGAGTTCTTTCGCTTCAAGCGGCGCGAGTTGGGCAGCGGACAATTCAATCGTCTGACTCGCGCGGGCCAGCGGGAGTTTGTTGACGGCGGTCACGGTGAGTTGGCTGGCCGCAAACGCGACCGGTGCGAAACTGATGAGAACTACTAACGCGAGAACGCGAGAAAATAATTTCGTGTGTTGCATGGTGGCGCAACTGTAGGAAAACCAGTTTCACGCAGCCAGAAGAATGATGGTGGGGTACAGTCGCCCGCTTGTAGGCGACGAGGTGACGAGGCGTTTTCGCGAAGCACTCCTCACGTCGTGCCCTACAAGCATCGCCGCCGTGGTTTGACTCATTCTTCCAGCCATCTACGCTGTGCGCGTGTCGTTGGAAATCCAATTCACCCGCGCCGGGATTCACTTGCCGCAACTCGGCCTCTGGCTCGACGCGCGCAAACGCCAGCGCGGTAGCGAACGCGTCTTTGTCAGCCATGCTCATGCGGATCACATCGCCGCGCACGACGAAGTGATGCTGACTGAGGCGACGTCGCTCTTCATGCGAACGAGACTTCCGGGCAAACGTCGCGAACACATCTTGACCTTCGGTGAGAGAATGGAATTTCAATTCGAGCGCGAAACATTTCATCTCACCGCGATTCCCGCCGGGCACATCCTCGGCAGCGCGATGGCTTTCATCGAGTGGCGCGATGAAACACTGCTCTACACCGGCGATTTCAAACTACGCGCCAGCCTCGCCGCTGAACCGCCCGAAACACGATGCGCGGAGTTGCTCATCATGGAGACGACTTTTGGTTTACCGCGTTATCTGTTTCCACCGGAGCAAACCGTGCGCGGCGACATCGTGAAGTTTTGTCGCGACACTCTGGCGGACGGTGCGACGCCTGTGCTTTACGGTTACTCGCTCGGCAAGAGTCAGGAGATTTTGCGTGGTCTGGCGGATGAAGGATTGCCCATCCAGTTACACCGCGATGTTCGCAAGATGACGAAACTCTACGAGAAACTCGGCATGAACTTCCCCGCGCACGAAGCGTTCGATCCTGAAACCGCGCGCGGCAACGTCATCATCGCGCCGCCGAACTCACTCAAGACGATGCAAAAAATCGCGCTCGGCAAAATCCGCACGGCGGCGATCACAGGCTGGGCGATGGATTCCAGTTGTCGTTACCGCTCCGGCACGGACGCGGCGTTCCCGTTGAGCGACCACGCGGACTACGACGGACTATTGGAACTGGTGCAGTGCGTGGTGCCGAAGAAAGTTTTCACCGTCCACGGATTCACGCGCGAGTTTGCTCAAACGTTGCGAGCGCAAGGCGTGGATGCAATCGCACCCGGCTGGCACGAGCAGATGGCGTTGTTGTAGGAGTGCCGAACGATGCTTCTCGGTTCGCAAGTCGTCTCCGCAAATTCACCGCACCGCCACACGTTCGTAACACGACAGTGTTTTACTGGAAGCGTGATGACATGCCGCCATTACCGCTTTCAGATACCCCACGACGAGTCGGACGAATTGCGCGCCGCTGATCCCCAGCCTTGTCCAGTGTGCGACAATCTGCCTCGCCGGAATCTCCAAACAGTAATTTGGTCGCCACGCAACTTCGGCACGGCCAGCAGCCCGGCTCTCGGAAAACTTCAAAGTTGGTTGCTCAGTTTAATTCAACACACGCCCACACACGCCACGAATAGACGCGCCTCGCCTGCGTCCGCGATCCCTTCCTGTTAAGATCAGCTCCCTTGCTTGCACATTGACGCGGCTGAGTGCGTGCTCACCTTTGGGAATCGATAGGTCAAAGAGCTTCCTCGTAGATCTCGCCAAACTGGGATGATGCAGAAGAAACCAAGAATCAACACGACAGACATGAATCAAAGATAGATCGAACGTGGCGAGAAAATTGGTGTACCCATGATGAGTTGAACCTCAAACCTGCGATCCGTAGTCCGGCAGAATTGGGTCTCATCCTTTTGCACCAAGGCGTAATAAGTCACAAATTGGCCAATCACTGATTGTCCAATGGGTGCGGGGACAATATTCGTGGAGGATTCTCCAATCGCTGATTGGAAATTGTCCGGCAAAGGAAGCCAGATTGAAACAGAGTCCAGCGAGACCGTTGCGCAGAAAACTTTGTTCCGAAATGCCTCCGAACAGCAGTCGCTCCGTAATTAGCCGGATAAGACTTCCGTAAAGAGCGGAGAAGTCATTGTAGTGTTGCGACTTGCAACGATTTTGAAGTGCGGGATGATGGTCGCGTTGTAAGAGCTGGTCGTTAATCAGAAAATTCAAAACATTGTGGAGATTGTCTTAAATCAAAAAAGTTGTTCTCAAATTTGCACCACGAGAGTGGCTGTGAACTCTGAGGTGTCGCCGATGCAATTATGGAAGCGCGTCCTTGATCTATCTCTGATCGTCGTCTGCACGCCGATCTTGGTTGTTGTGGGCGCCTTTGTGGCTTTGGTCATCAAATTTGGTTCTCGCGGTCCAGTTATTTTCCGCCAGCAGCGCGTTGGGCATAAGGGCACGTTGTTCATCTGCTATAAATTCCGCACGATGCACATCGATGCGGAGATCAGTTCTCATCGTGGCTATACCGCTCAACTGATCAAAAGCGAGACGCCGATGACAAAACTTGATGCAGGGAATGATCCTCGCGTGATTCCGTTTGGAAAAATTATCCGTGCAACAGGTTTGGATGAGCTTCCGCAGTTGATCAATGTGTTGAAAGGCGAAATGAGCCTCGTCGGGCCGCGTCCGTGCATTCCTTACGAGTATGAGATGTATGAAACATGGCAAAAACGCCGGTTTGATGCAGTACCCGGACTTACGGGTTTGTGGCAGGTGAGCGGTAAGAACCGCACAACCTTTAACCAGATGATCAACATGGACATCGAATACTCCGAGACGGCCACTCTGTGGCTTGATGTTAAAATCATTTCCAAGACGATTCCGGCACTAATGGTGCAGTGCTACGACCAGCGAGTGCGTTCCAAAAAGAAATCTGTCATTCAGACAGCCGCGCCCGTAGGCAAGCCCGTCAGTTCAGTTAACGTATGAAGACAACGAAAAAGGTAATCAAAGTCGGTGTAGTGGGGTGTGGTTATTGGGGTCCGAATCTTATCAGGAATCTTCGTCAGGTTTCAGAATGCTCGCTAAAAGTAATTTGCGATATGAGCGAGCAACGGTTGAAGCACATGCGCAAGCTTCATCACGATGTCGCCACGACCAACAATTTCCAGGATTTGCTCCAGGATGTTGAACTGGATGCAATCGTCGTCGCTACGCCTGTGCGCTTTCATTTTGAAATGGCGAAGGCGGCTTTACTCGCTGGCAAGCATGTGTTCGTGGAAAAACCTCTCGCGAGAACAGTTGCCGAGGCTGAAGAACTTGTGTCGTTGGCGGAACAGAACGGCCTGACCTTGATGGTTGGGCATACATTCCTCTTTTCACCGGCTGTGCGTCGGATGAAAGAGATCATTGATTCGGGCGATATTGGCGAGTTGCAATATATCTCTGCGCGCCGTTTGAACTTGGGCTTGTTCCAGAAGGACATCAACGTGGCTTGGGATCTCGCGCCGCATGATATTTCCATCATCTTGCATCTGCTCGACGAAAAACCGTCTTCCGTCTCTTGCCAGGGCAGCAGCCATGTGAACCGTCATATCGAAGACGTGACGATGATGTATCTGACCTTTAAGAAAAACCGTTGCGCGTTCATCCAGAACAGTTGGCTTGATCCGAAGAAAGTTCGTCAGATGACCGTTGTGGGGTCTCGTCGAATGATTGTTTATGATGACACTGAGCCATTGGAAAAATTGAAAATCTATGACGCTCGTGTCGAGGTGCCGCCGCACTACGATACGTTTGCTGAATTCCAGTACTCATATCACTACGGCGACTCGTATGTGCCGTATATCAAGCAAGACGAACCGTTGAAACTTGAATGCCAGCACTTCATTGATTGCATTCGCGGTGAAGCGACGCCGATCACTGGCGGCAAGGCGGGCTTGGAAGTGGTGCGCATTTTGGAAGCATCGAGTTTGTCTCTCAAACAGCAAGGCCAGGCAGTGAATCTCACTGGTTTAGGCGGTGGAAAAGCCAGTGCTATCAATACCAAAGATCATCCTAACGGCGCGGCTGCGTTGGCGGGTGGCAGGAGCGTGTTAGCCGCGTGAGTGCTCCGGATCAACTTTATCAGCGCATTGCTCCGGACGTGAAGCTTGGCCAGCGGGTCAAGATTTTCGCCTTCACAAATCTTTACGGGTGCGAGGTTGGAGATGACTCCAAAATCGGAACCTTTGTCGAGATACAGAAAGGTGCCCGGGTCGGTGCGCGTTGTAAGATTTCCAGCCACACTTTCGTCTGCGAAGGAGTGCGCATTGAGGACGAAGTGTTCATCGGACACGGAGTCACCTTCATCAATGATCGCTTCCCGCGTGCGACCAATCCGGATGGAAAGCCTCAGACCGAGGCGGATTGGAAGTGCGATGCCACTCTGGTGAAACGTGGAGCTTCCATCGGATCCGGCGCCACGATCATGTGCGGCATCAGCATTGGTGAGAAAGCAATCGTTGGAGCGGGCAGCGTGGTGACGAAAGATGTGCCGCCCGGCGCGATTGTGGCTGGCAATCCGGCGAGAATTCTGCGGATTGAAAAACCCACCTAGGCCGACAGTAAATCTTACTGCGGACGCGTTCAACCTCAGCAAATCTTCAATCCGGCCTGATTTCTGCGCTGCCACGGACGGGTTGGTGACGTTATCGTGCTTTTCCGGGTTCGAGTCCGATGTTTTTCGTTGTTCCACAATTGAGTCGAATGCCGCACCATGCAGTCT
>JANNAO010000272.1:0-2872 GCA_031384405.1 Verrucomicrobiota bacterium
CCCTGATGAACAAAGAATCATTCGCGTCATACGCACCGCAAAACGTCCTCGTCCCCATCGTCGTCGAACAGACCGGGCGCGGCGAACGGAGTTGGGACATCTATTCACGCCTGTTGGTGGATCGCATCCTCTTCCTCGGCACGCCCGTGGATGACATGGTTGCCAACATCATCATCGCCCAGTTGTTGTTCCTCCAAATGGCCGACCCGAAGAAGGACGTGCATCTCTACATCAATTCCCCCGGCGGCAGCGTCACGGCGGGTCTCGCGATCTACGACACCATCCAATACATGACCTGCGACGTGAACACGTATTGCATCGGTCAAGCCGCCAGCATGGGCGCGGTGTTGCTCGCGGCGGGCGCGAAGGGCAAACGCTTTGCCCTGCCCAACGCCAACATCATGATCCATCAAGTGCTCGGCGGCGCGGAAGGTCAGGCCAGCGACGTGGAAATCCGCGTCAAACACATGCTCAAGTTGAAGAACACGCTCAACGGTATCCTCTCCAAGCACACTGGCAAGCCCATTGAGCAGGTGGAACGCGATTGCGACCGCGATAATTTTATGAGTGCCGAAGAAGCGAAAGCCTACGGCCTCGTGGATCAAGTCGTGCAATCGCGCAAAGAGATTCCGGGTGCGGACAAGGTTTGATTCAAAAATGGCAACGCATGAAGCCAGGCGCTCAAACCAAAAGACAATTGATAAACTATTGTTTGTGCCTCTCGCTCGTTATCTCAATGGGAACTTCGGGTTGCCGAACATGTCAATCCGACGCCGCGTCCGAAGAAAAGGTAGCAATGGAGAAATACGGCTTCACAAAGAAACCCGAACCGGAGACACAGCCGGATTTGTCTGACTTCCTTTGGTGGGTGGCTGGGTTTTGTGGATCACGTTAACCCAATCGTAAATCCAAAATCATAAATTCGTATGGCCCGTCCAACCAACATCACGCTCTGAACATGACAAACACTCAAGCACACCAGTTCGTCGCCCGCTGGCGGCGGATTTTGGTTCCGTGGTTCGCCAAAACGGAAGCGGAAGTACTGCGCGACATGGAACGGAGTTGTATCGGAATGGCTGGCGGTGGCTTTTTGATTTTTCTGTTGGTTTCAACTCAGGCGAAAGAATCGTCACTCTGGCTGGCGATTGCCATTATTGCGGGCGTCCAGCTTCTGTTCTCGTTTGGCATGGTTCTCCGGTGCCGAAGTGCAAAACGCGCTCTCGCCCAATCGTAAATCGTAAATCCAAAATCATAAATTAAGATGGCCCGACCAACCAACATCACGATGTGCAGCTTCTGCGGCAAATCACATTCCGAAGTGAAGAAGCTCGTCGCCGGGCCGGGAGTTTATATCTGCGACAACTGCATCATCCTTTGCAAAAACGTCCTTGATCGCGAACTCCACCTCGCAGAACAGAAGAAGCAGCCGAAGTTCAACGTCCTCAAACCCGTTGAGATCAAGGGCCAGCTTGACCTGCATTGCATCGGTCAAGAACACGCCAAGAAGACGCTCGCTGTGGCGGTTCACAATCATTACAAGCGCATCCAAGTTCCCGTCACGCCCGCCGAAGGTGAAGAAGCGCCCAATAAAGAAACTACGCCTCTGCCGCACGCAGAAGTCGAGATCGAGAAGAGTAACATCCTCATGATCGGCCCGACAGGTTCGGGAAAAACGTTGCTCGCGCGCACGTTGGCAAAAGTTCTCGATGTGCCCTTCGCCATCGCGGATGCGACGACGCTCACCGAAGCGGGTTACGTTGGTGAAGACGTGGAGAACATCATCCTCCGCCTGTTGCAAAGCGCGGACTACGATGTGAAGCGCGCCCAGCGCGGTATCATCTACATTGACGAGATTGACAAGATCACGCGCAAGGCGGAAGGGCCGTCCATCACCCGCGATGTCAGCGGTGAAGGCGTGCAGCAGGCGTTGTTGAAGATTCTCGAAGGCACGGTTTGCAGCGTCCCCCCGCAGGGCGGGCGCAAACATCCGCAGCAGGAATACATCAAGGTGGACACCACCAACATCTTGTTCATCTGCGGCGGCGCGTTCGTGGGCTTGGAGAAAGTCATCCAACGCCGCATGGGTCGGCACACGATGGGTTTTAGCGCTATGAATCAGTCGCAAAAGATGGCCGAGGTGGGACGCGACGAGATGCTCAAGCATGTTGAACCGGAAGATTTGTTGAACTACGGATTTATCCCGGAGTTCGTCGGACGATTGCCGGTTGTGACCACGCTGGCTGAACTGACCGAGGATCAGATGGTCGCCATTCTCACCGAACCCAAGAACGCGCTCACTAAGCAATACGCCAAGCTGCTCGCGATGGACGGCGTGGACTTGGAGTTCACCACGGAAGCGTTGCGAGAACTCGCGGTGCAAGCGCACAAGAAAGGCACGGGCGCGCGGGCGTTGCGCGGCTTGATCGAGAAGATCATGCTCGACGTGATGTACGACATCCCCGGCAGCACCGACATCCTCGACATCAAAGTCACGCGGCCTGCGGTGCTGGGCGAGAGCAAGCCCATCGTGCGGCGCAAGCAAGATCGCGCGGCGGCGTGAGAAAAGTAGCGGCGGGCCTCCCGGCCTGCCGTAGAGGGCGGCATCCTTGCCGCCCGGAAAGGGGCGTGGATTTCTGTGCGTCTCTCGAATCTCCTGTGTCGTGCGTTGCTCTTACGATTCCTTCCGCCGGGCAGGGATGCCCGGCTCTACGGCAGGCAAGGATGCCCGCCGCTACTTCGGAAGTCGGGTTTAATCACACCCCAGTTCACGCGTGAATGATTCCGAGCTTTGACACACGGACGGGGTTCGGCATGATATGTTTCGCAGCCTGATGAAACATCTTTTTACGCCCAGAACGCTCCAGACAGCCGC
>JANNAO010000297.1:0-16886 GCA_031384405.1 Verrucomicrobiota bacterium
GCTTGGCCAGTCAGACGACGGCGCGCACGGAGTGACGCGCCCTACCTTGCTCCGTCACGGCGCGATCATGCCACGATAGAAGCGTTGCGGCAAAGCGAAGACGTTGGATTCCACAAATGTGAACGGCGCGGCGTTCGTGCGCAGGGAAATCCACGGCGCGGGACTCAGGTTGGTGGTGGCTTGCACGACGTAGTTTGAACCAGTCGTGCCCGTAAGTTGAAATTGGAACTGTGTGCCGATGAGCGCGGCGTTGGTGATCGTGGGTGTGATGGCTGGGGTGCTCGGTGGATTTGCAGGCGATGCAGAGTTGCGAGGCGTTGGCGGTGATACGATGGTAAAATCATTCGTGTTGTTGTTGGAGTCTGTGAAGCCACCGTTCTTTCGGAGAACTGAAGTGATGTTATTACCGGAAGGTGCTCCACCTGCCGCTGCACTACCTTCAAAGGCATTGGCAGAGCCGAAGCCAACAAAATCCACTACGGTTGCGCCTCCGATGGGATTGCTTCCACTCAGTGCTGTTTGACTACTTGCTAAGGCGATCTTGCCTTGGGACGCGCTTATATTGACGCCGCCCGTTGTGTCCGCTGTGGGTAACAAAATTCCAACGGCACCACCAGATGCGAGCTGCACCAGATAGTAACGGTAGGGTTGAATCGTGCCGGTCAGGTTGACGACCTGCCAACTCGTTCCAGAGGAGCTTGCATATTGAACTGACCAAGTGCTGACATTTATCGCGTTGGGGCTTGGGTTAAAAAGTTCCACGAAATCATTTCGATACGTCGCCGCCGTGTTTCCACCACCACCGTATATCTGGCTAATGACAATGTTCGTTCCAGTCGAAACAGAGTTCACCGTCAACACCGCTACCACACTCGTCACACTGCCGACGGAGTTCGTAACGACGACGGAGTAATTCCCGGCGTCCACCAGTTGCGCGTTGTTGCGCGTGTAGCTGTCGAGCGTTGCGCCGCCGATGTCCGCGTTGTTGAATCGCCATTGATAGCCGAGCGGTGCGCTGCCGCTGGCGACTACGCTGAACGTGGCGTTGCCGCCGACAGTTACGGTCTGGCTTTGTGGATGGGTGCTGATGGTGGGCGACGTAGTGACGGTGAGTGCAGCAATCGAACTCGTGATGCTGCCAAACGCATTGGTGATGACCACGGTGTAGTTTCCGGCGTTCGCGGGCTGGATGTTCGAGATTGAAAATGGATTAGTTGTCGCACCGCTAACATTCGTGCCATAGAACCGCCATTGATACGCGAGTGGCGCAGTGCCGTTGGCGGTGACGGAGAAGCTGACGTTTGCGCCGACGCTGTTGGTTAAGCTCTGCGGTTGCGCGGTGATGGACGGAGGATCGTTGACCGGAGCGGAATTGGTGGGGATTAAGAAATCTTTGATCACCGCCATGTGCTGCATTCCGGTGACGTGTGAATCGCCGGATTGAACGGGCGAGACAGAGGCAAGGGTGTAGGTGCTGGCGTAGTCAGTGGAATCGAACACTAAGCCGTTCGCAAAGGTCTGCGGCCCGACGATGAGCGGTGTGTGACGGTTGGTCATCGAAAAACTTGGGAGCAGATAATCATACGGATTACTGCGCGGTTCACTCGTGTCGGAGTTGCCGCCCGATGTGCGATCTGTGGGAATGGGATTGTCGCTCAAGAAAGTGGCGAACGTGTTCATGCACGCCTCGCTGCGAGAGGTGGTGTTCATATCCCCGCCGACGATGATCCACGCGTTGCTGGGCCAGTTCGCTGCTTGGATGAGTGCTTTGAGGTTGGTGGCTTCAATTGCTCGCGATGACGAGCCGCCGCTGCTGTGCAGATGGACGCTGACAATGTAGAGGTCATTCGTTCCGGGCATATCAATCTGCGCCCAGACGAAGCCGCGATCTCCCACCTGCACATCCGTCCAAAATCCTGCGTCCAAAATTGGATACCGGCTGACGACGCCGTTGGGAATGCCATTGTTGGGTTCACAATAAAAATTGAAGGTTGGTCCGAACGCCGAGTCCACGAGAGTGCGCAGCGTGTTCGAGTCAGAGATGCCGCCGACCTGAAATTCCTGGATGGCGACGATGTCCGGGTCGAGTCCCTGAAAAATGCGAATGCCCGGTGCTTCATAACTCTGCTGGGTGCCGGAGGTAATGTTGGCGGCCATGATTCGGACCCGGGCGTTTTGAGCCTGAGCGGACTGACCCGCAAGGAAATAGGCGGCAACAATGGCAAGACTGGCAACAAATGGAACGACTTTGGTTTTCACAGGTTTAATTTGACGCCATGTATCTAAGCTAAATCCGGGGATTATTCAATCAGGGATTCAACCCGTCCGCGCCGCCAACTCTTCTGAAAAGATTTGGAAACGCCGGTTTTCTCCGCATCATCCGAGCACAAACGAACGATGAAACTGCATTTTCACGGCTGTGGCTCAGGTGAACCTGTCATCCTTCTGCACGGATTGCTCGGCTCGCATCACAACTGGCTGCCACAGGCGGAAAAGTTGTCCGGCAAGTTCCACGTCTTCGCGCTGGATCATCGGAACCACGGCCAGTCCCCTCACGCCGACGAGTTCAACTACGACGCGATGGCTACGGATGTTCTGGGGTTCATGCAGGAACAAAACATCTCCCACGCCCGCATCATCGGTCATTCGATGGGCGGCAAAGTCGCCATGCGACTGTCGCAACTTCATCCCGGAACGGTGGAGCGGATGGTGGTCGCCGATATGTCCGTGCATTCGTATCCGCCGCGCTACGCTGCGATGTTGGATGCGATGCTGGCTTTGGACTTGAGTCGGTTTCAGCAGAGGAACGAAGTGGATGTCGCGCTCGAACCGATTGTCGCGTCGAAAACGATGCGACAGTTCCTCATCAAGAATCTCGGACGCGACGCTGCGGGGAAATTATTCTGGAAACCAAACCTTGCCGCCATACGAGCGAACTATGATCTCATCCGCAGTGCCTTGCCGCCCGCGAACGCCGTCGCCTGCCCTGCCCTGTTCATCCGTGGAGCGAAGTCTGATTACATCCGCGCCGATGATCTTGACCACATCAAGACCAGCTTTCCGAACGCGGAGTTGGCGACGATAGAAGAGGCCGGGCATTGGGTTCACGCCGAAGCGCCGGACAAGTTTAATGAGTTGGTCAGCGCGTTTCTGAAATAGCGCGCAAGCATAAGCGGAACTCCCGGAGCGCGGCTGTGTGCGACAGCACCAGCCGCAGCACGTCCAGTAATGCGAGGGTGTTCGAGTTCTGCAATGCTGCCGCTGGTCTTTCAGACACAGCCGCGCTCCGTCCGATCACTCCGGCAGCCATTTCCATTGCAGCCGCGCAACGTGGGGATCAATGCGCGCCAGCACGAAATAGGCGAGTCGCTCTTTTAATCGCGTCCAGAAGCTCCGGGATTTTTTCCACGTCGCTCCATCAATCTGAACGCTCTGCGCGAGCACCTCAGAAAATATCTCCCGCGCCTCGGCAGCCATTTGAGGATTCTGAAAGCGGATCATCAATTCATAATTGATGCTGAGACTGCGCGGGTCCAGATTCGCGGACCCGACATAAACTGCGTCTTCGATCACCAGCAATTTCGCGTGTAATATCTGCGGCTGATACTCGAACACCTGTGCTCCAGCTTTGAGCAAGCGTTGATACAAACTCCGTCCTGCGAGTTGAGACAAAGCCACATCTGATTTTCCCGCGAGCAGCAGTTGGACATCGCCGCCCCTTCGAGCCGCACGACTCAGTGCGCGCCGTATCCGCCATGTCGGCAAAAAATAGGCTTGGACGATCTGTATCCGCCGCGCGTGGGCCAGGTCCTTGTTCAACGCGAGCCGGATGGGATTCCATCCACGGCCCGGCCCACCGAGCAACAAGTGTTCGTTCGCCGCCACGACTGTCTTCTTAAGTTTCGCCTGCCAAAGACGCACGAGGCGTTTGTGCCGGAAATCAGCGAGCGCAAACATTTCATCGAAGGACGAAGCGAGTTCGGCAATCAATCCGCCCTCCAATCTCACCCCCACATCCCGCCAGCCGCGCTTCACGCCGTCGCCTTCATACTCGTGCGAAATGTTGAATCCACCAATGAACGCCACGCACGAGTCACACACGAGCAGCTTGCGATGATTGCGGATGCCAAAACGTTTCAAGGTGATGGGATTGAACACGCGCGATTCGCCGCCCGCCGCCTTGAGCGACGACCAAAAATCATCCGGCAACTCGTTTGAGCCGACGCCATCCACCAACACACGCACCTTGGCTCCACGTCGGGCTGCGGCTATCAACGCATCACGGAAACGCCGCCCGAGTTCATCGTCAGAGAAAATATAAATCTCCAGACAAACAGAAAGCGTGGCGGCATCAATCGCCGCGAGCATCGCAGGGAAGGCTTCATCGCCGCAGCGCAGCCATTTCCATCTGGTGACTTGAGGCGATGACATCGGGAAAAGATTATTGATGTTTCGTGTAATTGGCAAACGCCTCGCCTGACGAAGATATATGTTCAAACGTTTGGCGGATTTTGGCATCTATATCACTGTGAACCGAATCTTTCTTCTGATGTTTGCGGCCTGGGTCGCTTTGGTTGCCTCGCCAGCACACGCCGCCAACACACGCGCGACGTTGCTGCTCTCCGCCAGCACCGTGAAACCGGGAGAGACGATCACGGCGGCAGTACGACTGGAGATGTCGCCTGGCTGGCATACTTACTGGAAGAATTCCGGCGCATCGGGCATCGCGACTTCAATCAAGTGGGAATTGCCAAAGGGCGTGACTGCGGGGGAAATCAGTTGGCCAGCACCGGAGAAGTTTGTTCCTGAAAAAACCAGCGACGACGGCAATGTGATCACTGGTTCTCAGGATTTTGATCAAACCACCTACACGCTGCACGATGAAGCGGTGTTGCTCGTGCCGTTGACGATTGCATCGGATGCGGCTGTTGGGCGAATCGAACTCAAGGCGCATGTCGAGTGGCTTGAGTGTCAGGTGAGTTGCGTGCCCGGAAAACAAGATGTGGCGGCGGCGTTGGAAATTGGTTCAGCCACCAAACCCTCGGAAGACGCGGCTTTGTTCGCAGACTGGCAGAATCGTCTTCCGAAAAATGGAGAGTCACTCGCCCCGACAGCCCGTTGGGAAAACACAACCGCGACAACGACTCGCGCGCTGCTGATCTCGTGGAAACTGGCTGACAGTTCGAGCGAGTGGGATTTTTTTCCAGAGAGCAGTGAAGCCTTCGAGATGGAGCATCAGACAGAATTGGTTGCCACAAACAATGGCGGGGTGGTGCTGCGGAAACGGGTGACGATCTCAAGCAATGCGTGGCCAACCGAGGTTTCGGGTTTGCTCATTCAGAAACGCGACGGAAAGACGGAAGGTTATTCCGTAACACTAAAACCGTCTGGCAATGCCACGTCATTGGTCTCAATGGGCGGCAGTAACTTGCCCCTTCAAGAAAAGAAACCGCTCTGGCACTGGCTGATTTACGCATTCATCGGTGGATTGATTCTGAACATCATGCCGTGTGTGTTGCCGGTGATCGCATTGAAGATTCTTGGGTTTGTAGGCCAGGCCAAGGAATCGCCGGGACGCGTGCGAGCGTTGGGTTTGGTTTATGCCGCCGGTGTGCTGGTGTCGTTTCTCGTGCTTGCGTCCGTCATCATCGCCATCAAATCGGCCGGGCACCAAGCGGGCTGGGGAATGCAATTCGGCAATCCGCAATTCATCGTGGGCATGTCTGCATTGATCACGCTGGTGGCCTTGAATCTTTTCGGCGTGTTTGAGGTGACGCTCGGCGGCAATACATTGGGAGCGGCGGACAAGCTGGCATCGCGACACGGTGCTTCCGGCGCGTTTTTCAATGGCGTGCTGGCAACCGTGCTTTCCACGCCGTGTTCGGCTCCGTTCCTTGGCGCGGCACTCGGGTTCGCATTCTCGCAGCCGGCAGGAATCATCGTCACGGTTTTCCTGACCGTCGGCGCGGGACTGGCATCGCCTTACGTTTTGCTTTCCTGGCAGCCGGCGTGGCTGAAGTTTTTACCCAAACCCGGTGCATGGATGGAAAAATTCAAGGTGGCAATGGGCTTTCCGATGCTGATCACGGCGGTGTGGCTCACAAGCCTGGTGGGAAGTTTCTACGGCCAACAATCCTGGTGGCTCGGCGTGTTTCTGATTTTACTGGCGGCGGCGGCGTGGGTGTTCGGCGAATTCTATCAACGCAGTTTTCGCAGGCGCGGTCTTGGAATGTTGGTGGCGGTGCTGTTTCTCGCTGGCGGTTATCTGTGGGCATTGGAATCTGGATTGAACTGGCGCGTGCCGCAGCCAGTGAAGAAGGAATCGTTCGACGACAAACTCGCACACGCGCCGAAAGGTTATCCGTGGCAGCCGTGGAGTCTCGAGGCCGTGGCGAAAGCCCGATCCGAAGGCCGAGTGGTGGTGGTAGATTTCACGGCATCGTGGTGTCAAACATGTCAGATCAACGTGAAGCCCGGCTTTGAGTCGAAATCGGTCATCGCAAAAATGAAGGAACTCCACGTCGTGGCGTTGCTGGCGGATTACAGTTCCACGCCGGATGAATTGACGCGCGAGATGGAAAAGTTTGGGCGATCGGCTGTGCCAGTGGTTTTGGTTTATCCCACGGATTCCACCAAGCCGGGGTTTGTGTTGCCTGATCCACTGCCATTTGTTTCTTACGCGCCGGTGATTATTGCTGCGCTTGAGAAGCTGTGATCCGCAGGCAGCCGATCGAGTCCGCCGGAAATGTTTCTCTTCTCTACTGGATTTGGGCCGAGCGGGACGACGTGTTACTCCCTCAAGACACCATCGTCCCGCTCTCGCACTGCCCTTCTGACTCCGCTAAGAACTGAAGATCAACCAAACCGTTAACCAACCGCGAGGAGAGAATAACCCGTGCAAGCATTCTCACAACTCCACCAAATGCCTGACCGCAGCCCAGTGGTTTTCCGGGGACGAACACAGCGGGAGAAAGTTTGGTTTCCGACGTTGTCGTGACAGTGATCGCGGGAGAAGATTTTCAGGGAGACAGACGAATCCATTCGGTGCGGGTGCGATATTTTTCGCCACCGTCCGTTTGGACCAACGCGTAGAACGGATGCAGTCCTTCCCACAGATTCGTTCCGTGAACCGGGAAGGTCACATTTGAAACATTCGTGGCAACGGCCATCGCCCCGCCCGTGGTAAAGAGCGTGATCGAACTGATGTTGTTCGTGTTTGCGGTAACTTGAATCTCATAGCTGCCTTGCGCAGACGCATTGTTCGTCAAGCCGATCAACGTCATGGTCGCAGATAACGAAGTGTTCTGAACGCGCACGGGAACGGTAGTGCGCGTCTGCGTGCGAACACTACTGCCCTCGTAGGCGACGGCAGTCAACTCGTGATAGCCATCGGGGAGCGTGGTGGTATCGAGAATGAAGCTGGCGTTGATCTGACTTGCTCCAGCGGTGACGTAGAGGTGATTTCGGGGCTGAAGGTCGGCGAGGTTTTGGGTCAGATAATTGAGTCCACCTCCGAAAGAAAAGGAAAGCTTGAACGCGGAGCTTGATCGTTGGGCATAGACCTGAATACGCGCTGCCTGGTAGCCGGGACTTCGTGCGCGCAAATAAAACGTCGCAAAAGTCGGGTTAAATGAAAAGTCGTCCGCGGTCAGACCGTCACTACCTTGGAGTGCTGCATTCGTGTTGACCATGGCTACCAGTTGAGCCGCGAGGTTAGTTGAATTAATTCCGGCGGTTTGATTAGTCAATCCAATAACAACGACTTGTCCATTGGTTTTGGTGATGGTCAACCGCATCCACGCCCCGGCGGGAATTGCATTAGAGCCTATGCTGGAAACTTTGTATTCCTGCATTCCTTGCGCCTCGCCAGCGGCGAACGTGGGACGACTCACGTTCAGGAATGTGGTGCGGAGGCCGGCGTTCCCGATCTCACTGGATGCCGTGGCTTGAAGCCGTTGAAAGTTAAAATTGGTCACCAAGCCGATCCAGTTTGTGCCGTTGGTGCAAACTTCGACGACATAAGGTTGAATCGGATTCTCAATGCGGACGAGAGCGGATTGAGTAGTGAGATTCGTCGTAGTGAGGGTTGGCAAACTAATGGGAGGTATCCAGGCGCGGTAGAAACGGTGTGACACGGAGGCCGCGCTGTTATCCACCCAATCTATGATGCCACCCGCCTTGTTTGTTTCGGCTGGAATCCAATCGAGTTGATTGCTGGAAATCATGATCGTTGCTGGTTGGCCAATCTGACTTTCCATCCGCAGTCGAAAAGCTCCTCCGTTAGTGAGTGCTGGATCTGAAAGTTTTGGCGGTAGATCAGGAACAGGGCCAGCCACACGGTAAAACCGGCGCGAGTAATTGGTGCTGTCCCAATCCCGAAAATCGAGCAGTCCCGGCTGGGTGTTGGTGAAAATTGGCGACCACTCGACAAGGTTTGTCGTGGCTTGAATGACGTAGTTCAAAGCCGTGGGGATTTCCACTTGCATCCGGTAAATTCCAGTATTGTCAGGACTGGTTGGAAGGATGCGCGGTGGAAAAGAATCTGGAAGGTATTTGACACGATAAACGGCACCCGATTGCACCAAAGAAACCGAATCGGGAGTATGAAACGGGAAAGATGAATGGTTGGTTGAGATGGATTGGAGTTCAATGCGATCGCCCCGCTGCAACGCTTTGATTTTTGTCGCATTGGTAACCACGGGGGCATTGATCAACGCTGTTAAATTGGAAGCAATGCTCCCGATTGTCGCATTGGTCGGCACGGTGAAATTGATCGGATAGCCGTTCAAAGCCAACGACACCGTATTGCTGGCGCGGGGAAGAAGGTTGGTAACAGTGGCGTGAAACTTTCCATCCACAAACAGGTCAACTTGTGCGAGTGGCCGGCTGGCATCGTGCGCGGAGAAAGTGACCGTCAACGGGGAATTGCCTGTCAGGATCGAATTGGAAATACCGGCACCCCAATTGCCCGAACCTTTTAGCGCAAACGGCGAAGACAAAGGTTCGGCCACGGTTAATCCCAAGTAAGGACGCGCGACGCTCAGGTAATAACTCTCAACCAGGTTGAATCCACGGGCTTGATAAAAATAGACATGAGGGCTGGGGAATTTTTCAGCATCAGAGAGCGGTTCTGCAACGGTGCCGTAACTGCCAGTCGCGCCTGCTTCAATAAAGGCCAGCAAGTTGGTCTGGTCGTTTGAGCCAAAAATCAAACCACCATACGAAGTCATACTGTCGGCAATCGCCCCGGGAATGAAAGTTCCGGGTGATACTTGATACCTCATCAACCCCGTTTCATAACCAAACAATCCTGTTTGACCCGATGGATCATTCGAATTGGTTCGCAAGAGAGAGACATTGCCCAAGACACGCGTGTTAAAGATCACATTGTCGAAGCTCAAGTGACGAATGTTCCGAGCAGGATCGGAGGTTTTGGCGAGGATTACCGGCTGTAGCGGTTTAGTGCCATCACTAGTGACACCTCGATTGACCATCTGCTTTGCACTGTTGAGAGAGTCCGCCGTGAGCATGGTGGTCAAAAATGAAATGCCAGGGGCACTAGCGGGTTTGGCATCGCGAAATATGGACTCACTGGCGGCGAAACTATTCGTCACTCCCACATCAGTGCCTCCATCAGTTTTCAAACCATAGAAGAGCGCAGAGGTAGTGCTGTTGACATTGGTACCGTTGAGCATGGTCTGAAACGGTATCCCCATTGATAGAACTACATAATCAATCTGATTAGTAAGCCCGCGCTCCGCCAACATCGTCATCAAGGGCGTCAGGAGATTGTTGGTAAAATCAACGCTGCTCCACGAAACATTGCCGCCGAGCCATGAAATACGAAGATTGTTTTCGGGCGGAATCGAACGAAGCTCGGAAAAATAGTTTCCCAACACAGAGGAGTCGGAGTTGTTTTGGTTAATTACAACGACAATGTTTAATCCGCTTCCGCCAGCCATCGCCTGCGACATATCCACCAAAACGCACATCCATATAAGTAGAATCGAATATGCCTTCGCTCGAGTTGAAATTACGGGGTTCAAGTAACTTTCATCGGTTCATTTGTTCTGCGTGCCTGATTTGAAGAATATCATAACCGAACAACTGAGGTATTGAGAAGAAAAAAGCCGGCCAATATGGCCGGCTTTGATTGGCAAAGTCTGGGTGAACTTATTTCGCCGAACGACGAACTTTCAATCCAATGGCAGCAAGTCCGAGCGCGAGCAATGCGATGGAAGATGGCTCAGGGATTGGTGCAATTGACATGGATTTGTCTTTGAAGATGAACAGTCCATCGTTCACTGCAATTTCATTATCCCATTGAAATGCCCACGTAACGTCGCCGTTGAGAACTGTAAGATTGTTGTTCAAGTTATATCCCGCAATCGTTGTGATGCTCGTTTCTGTGCTAAACGCCAAGGCTGCTTCGGCGCGGCTTGCCTCAGGAGAAACGATGCCTTCTGTGATTCCGTAGGCACCTTCCCAGTGAACTGCTGAGTCATAGCCACTGCCCGTTGACGCGATGCTGACTGAGTCGTTACCGGGTGATCCAAGCAGATCGAAATTCGAGTATTGAAAGAGATGAAAATCCAAGCTTGTCGCACCCAAGTTGATGATGCTGATGGTTTCAAGCATGTCTCCATTACCACTGCCAATGCCGCCACCATTTAACGCGTATTCCACTGAAAGCGAAAACGAGCCAGCACTGGTGTAAGTAACACCCAAAGAATTTCCCGTGACATAATCAACCGAGGCAGTACCAATACTGTTAATTGGCTGGGCGATTCCTCCACCAATCCGGTAATAGAACCACTGCTTCTGCAACTGATTGTTGGCACCATCTACATCCCACCAATGCATTCCGATTGAGGAATCCACGTCCACTTGTGCCGTAGAACCATTGTCGGACAATACATGATTAACCGCTTGAGATGTTAAAGGAGAACAAATAACTGCGGCCAAAACTAAGGAGGACCGAAGGGCCAAGGCTTTCGGAGCTTTCTGCGTTGTAAAAATTTGGTGTTTCATGGGATACGTTTTGTTACTGAATATTTTTCGGTTACTTCTTTGAGAGTGAAAACAGAGTAGCAATAAAAAGTTTAAGGTCAAGACTTTTTCTCATTGCGACGCAACATGCGCATAGTTGCAACAGAGACGATGACCAGCGAAAGAGCTGTTGGCTCAGGGACAATCGTCAAAAGCTTACTCAACTGGAAAGATGTGTTGTTGGCCATGTTGACATCCCACTGATAGGCAAACGTAACATTTCCAACTCCAGCACTCGTTGTGTCAGATAGGGTGGTCGGGCTGCCATCCAACAAACTACCGAGCGTATTGCCCGCATACTGCGCTTCAAAATGAGAAATGGGCGGGGTGGCTGAGTTAACCAACTCTGTGACCGTATGCGTCCCATCTGTCTGAAGCGCCTTGTAATACTGGCCTGTGACGGAGTTTGTGGAGAACTGAACGGATTGCCCACCAGTTGACCCAAATAAGTCAAAATCAGAATACTGGAAAAAATGGAAATCTAGGTTTCCACCGGAATGATTGTTTATCGTAATCGTCTCACTGAGATTTGGGGTGTTTCCGCCTGTTAGTTTGTAGAAAGTTCGGACGCTGTAGCTGCCATTATCATAGACCACATCCAGTGTTCTAGCCGCCGCGTTATAAGTTGTAGTTGGCGTGTTATCAATGGTCTGAATAGGAGATTCCCCGCCAACCGCACCGACCCGATAATAAAACCAGTGATAGTTGAGCTGGCTGACACCAGCCGCGTTCCAATTATAAACACCAGCCCCAGTGACAGTGTTGATGTCAATGGAGGTAGGCTTGTTAAGCGCAGTAGGCCCTGTGTGCAACAAAGTGAAATCAGCCGAATGACTCGGCAGGGCGGCAAGAACGCCAGCCAAAACTACTATCGGCCTAAAAATACGTGAAAAGCGCATATTGTTCTTAATTCGTAAAGGTTCTTCTGAGTCTTTACTGGTTCTACTGATCTGTTTGGGCGCGCACTTCGAACAATCTAACAATCTATTCTGGGTCGCGCTCGCGATTACAGCCTACTTATCTAATTCCGTCAATGGATATTTTGTGATTCGAGTCAAAAAGTTTGTTTTTTTACTGAATCCGACTCAGTCACCTGTTCGGACGACTCCCTCCCGCGCAAACTCAAACGCACGGTGGAAGACACTGACGCGATATTTCACACCAACTAACAGGTAACTATAAACCCACTGAACATCACCAAGTTCCATCAGCAATAGCTGCCGCAATCTGGCGCGACAGGTCGGCTGCGAGCGTGGGCAAGGACTGTCGCTCCACGCTCGGCAGATCGTTTCCTAGCCGCATCAAGGTGTTGCCGGTGAATTCCCGCGAGAGAACGGTTTTGCCAGTGAAGCTCTCCTTTGCCGTCACACGCGCACCAAGTGAAATGCGATAATCCTGCGCAGTCACAATATCTCCCGGCACAAAGCTAATCTCGTTGCGGTCGTAACGGAACAATTCACACGTCACTACTATGTCCGCAGTCCCGCTTGTCACGAGGCGGTATGTGCCGTCACGCTGGATTTCTTTTCGCAATGCGGAAGTGACGGCGTCGCCCAAGCGCGGTTCAAGGGTGCGATTCGTGACTGGCACGATTTGGATGGTTTTCTCACCAGCGCGGATTCCATTCGTTGAACCAAGGCGATAACCCGTGCAGCCGCACAATGCCAAAAGGAAAGCCCCCACCAAAATGTTGCGAGCTAGGCGCATGTTATTTCGCTGTCGTGGCCTGTAGCTGTTGTTTGATCAGATCAATCCGCTCCCGTGCCGCCGTCGCGAGTGGAGAATTGATTCCGCTCAACAAAACTTCGTTGTAATAGATCAGTGCGCCGTTCCACTGTTTGCGGCTCACGTAGAATTCCGCGATCTTGAAATTGCCGCGCGCCTGTTCGTTCTTGAGCGAAGCGATGATGCGTTTGGCTTCCGGGACGCGCTTGTCGCCGGGGAACAGCGTGATCAAATCCGTGAATGTCGCGATGGCCTGCCCTGCCGTGCCTTGATCGTATTCCGCCGTCTGCGCCTGCTTGTGTTGGGAAATGGCAGCGCGGTAAAGCGCGTCGGCAGCAATGATTGGTTGATCGTGATAACGATCTGCCGCTCGTTCGTATGCGGCCACGGCTTCAGGATAATTCTTCTGCTTCTCGCGCGCGGCACCGGCACGCAATTGCGCGTGTGGAGCTACATCGCTGTAAGGTCCGGTCGCCACAATCGTCTCAAACAAACCCGCAGTCTTATCCATGTTCGACATGAACGGGATGAAACCCCAAATCTTGAAACGCTGACCGTTCAGATAACGCAGGGCGATTTCGTATTGCCGCTTAAAAACGTCCTTGAGCTTGTCGCTCTTCGGATACGTCTCGAACATCTTCTGATACTCCGCGAACGCTTTCTCGTCATTGCCGTCGGCTTCGAGGCAGCGCGCCACGATGTATTGGGCTTCAGCGGCGTAATCCGAGAGCGGCCAGGTGCGAAGGAGATATTTTGAAGCCGTCGCAGCGAGGGAATAGTCCTTGTTGTCCAATGCCTGTTGCGCGACTTCGAGTTGATCCTTCGCGCGTTCGCGTCGCCATTTGCCACTGCCACCGAGCGGTTCATAGGTCCAACCTTCGCCCGGCGAGAACACGAACGGTGCTGGCGAACGCAGCGGAAAAAGCGTCACGATGGCGATGAGGAGAATGAGATAATTGAACTGGCGACTCATGGTTGGACGGTACCGACGCGTTCCAATCAAGTCAAGATTCCGGCAGGTCGTGCGAAGCATGTCTGACGCATCATCATCTCCAAAACCAAGTGATCACGGGCGCGATGGCGAGCGCGGGAAGATAATCCGCCAGATGCACGCGCCGTATCTCGAAGATCACCACGCCAACCGTACAGATCACGAGTCCGCCCACGGCATTGACCGACTCCAGCAATTGATGCGAGCGCAGAAATGGTTCAGCCCAGATGTGTGTCACCATCGTGATCGTGCCGAACAGCGCATAGACCGGCAGCGCGGAAAAAATCGCGCCGCCGCCGAACAACATCACAAACCCCATCATCGCCAATCCGTCCATCAGCCCCTTCACGATCATCGGATAATAGAATCGCACGTTGCCGCCGTCAGCGGGCAGCGCGTCGTGGATCGCACCAAGAATGCCCAACGGTGCGGCACAAAACAAAATCGCACAAGTGTTCATACCATTGCTAAAGCGTTGCGGATCGTTCGGGCGATTGGCTTCAATGAGCTTCTTCGCGTGTTGACCGAGCTGGTTCGAGAGCTTTTGCAAGCGCAGCAATTTCCCGATGAGATTTCCCACGATGATGGCGAGGCACGCGATGAAAAGTTGTTTCATGACGTGGCCGACACTTCCGTTGACGCTCAACCAGGTGAGGCGGAGTCCGAAATAAACCGTGAGCACGCCCAGCAGCACCTTGAAGAAACCTTGCGTCTGCGCGGTCAATGGCTTGGGCCGCACCAGACCGACGATGCCGCCGATGAGGATGCCTGCCACGTTGAGGATGGCACCGAGAGTGGCTTCGATCATTTCCATTGGGCAGACTGAACCACGTTGGCGCGCGCCAGTGAAGCGAAAAGTTTGCAGCGTCACACAGTGCTTCTTGCGTCAAACCAAAGCAGACTTGCTTGCTCCGACATTCTTGGGAACGCTTTGACAGAACTATGGCAAAAGCAATCTTCCTCGCGTGGGTTTTATTGTGGGCAACTCTGCCGCTCTTGGGTGCCGACATAAAACCTTTTCACAAACTCACCACGGAAGAACGTGCGGCGAGATTGTTGTCCGACTCACGGGCGACGGAAGTCTATCGCACAGGTCTGAGCAACGTGATCGCGTTCGTCGAATTGCAGACGGAGATTTTTCCGGTGGCCAAGCCAAAGGAATCGCGCCTGTTGCGCCGCGAAGAAAAGGAAGTCGCCTGGCAGACGTGGCAGCGGTTCATGGAATACACGATGGCACTGGATTCCATCGAGAGGTATCACGCGGATTGGTGGCGGCTCAAAGGTGATGCGAAGGAAGACGCCTTCCTCATCAGCTACGCGGCGATGCTGGCGAACTATCGCGCGTCGTTGGAATTTATTCGCGCCGCTGAATCGAATCCCGAACTAGACAAGGTTCTCAACGATGCTGTGCCTGAGTTGGGGTTGCCCGCCGGAACTTACGCGAAATTGAAATTCCAAAATCTCAATATCCGCATCGCCACCGAGTTCGCCGCGAGCGAGGTGACGCTGAAAACTTTTACCGGCGGACGACAAGCAACCTTGAGAGAAGCGATCAAGACCGATGCGGAATACATCTGGAAAGCGGGGCGCGGCAGGGCGGAGTTGTTGACGGCGAAGAACGCGTTGAAGGTTCTGAAACGCGGAGCAGACTCGGCGTGGCTACCGATCCAGACCGGCGTTTCCGAGTGGATGGGCGACACGAAAGTGTATCGCGTCGGCAAGTCGCTGATCTCAGCCGCGCAGATTGAATCGCTCAAAACAAATCTGCTGCCGGGCGATGTGATGCTGGAGCGGCGCGATTGGTTTGTGTCCAACATCGGACTGCCTGGCTACTGGCCGCACGCTGCGCTTTACATCGGCACGGTGCCGGAGCGGAGCATTTTCTTTTCGGACGCAGCAGTGCAAACGTGGGTACGAAAACAAGGTGAAGCCAGCGGCGATTTCAACGCGCTGTTGAAATCCCGTTACGCTGCCGCGTGGCAAACAAGCAACAAGCCGCAGGAACACGAACACATCCCGCGTGTTCTCGAGGCCATGAGCGAAGGCGTGTCGTTCACTACGCTGGAACATTCTGCGGACTGTGACGCGCTGGCGGTGTTGCACCCGAAGCTCTCAAAAGTGGAGAAAGCCCAAGCCATCTTGCGCGCGTTCCATTACGCAGGTCGTCCGTATGATTTTAATTTCGACTTCGGCACGGATGCAGAACTGGTTTGCACGGAGTTGATCTACAAAGCCTACGAGCCAGCGAACGGTTTCATCGGATTGACGCTTCCCACCGTGGAGATGCTGGGGCGAAAGGTCGCGCCTGCGAATGAGTTCGTGAAACAGTTCGACGCTCAATTTGCCACGGGCAAGCAGCAGTTTGATCTCGTGAAGTTTTTCGATGGAAGCGAGCGGTCGAAAAGCGCAAAGGAATCCACGCTGGAAGATTTTCGCGCTAGTTGGAAACGCCCCAAGTGGCATGTGTTGACGCGGGAGTAAGCACCGTCTTGCGGCAACCAAAGCAGCAAGCTATGATTCAGCCATGATTGAAACCGCAGAAATCGAGCGCATGAGTCTGGCCGAGCGGCTTCAGGCTATGGAACTGCTTTGGCGTTCGATTTCTCGCAAGCCGGATGGCGTCAAATCTCCCGATTGGCACGGGGAGGTTCTGAATAAGCGACTGGCGAAAGTCGAAGCTGGCAAAGGGGAATTTCTCACGCTCTCGCAACTCAAAAAGCGCCTGAGCAAACGATCTTCATGAGAAGGGTTGTCGTCCTTTCCGAGGCTGCCGAAGATATCGAACAGGCGCGGAAATTTTATGACGATCAAGAGCCGGGCATCGGAGATTACTGCGCCGATTCACTGGTGGCAGACATCGAAAGCTTGGTTCTCTATCATGGCATTCACTTTCGCCACCACGGATTTCATCGGATGCTCGCAGACCGTTTCCCGTTCGGAATCTACTATCGTGAAACCACAACAGAAACCCAGGTGTTCGCAGTTTTGGACTTGCGAAGACATCCGGGTTGGATAAGACGCGAACTCACGAAGCGAAACGATTAAGCTGTCTTCGGCTGGGTGTTATGCCATTGCCGCACATCCACGGCATCCATCCCTGCGGAGCGGATCGCAGTCATGC
>JANNAO010000316.1:0-2346 GCA_031384405.1 Verrucomicrobiota bacterium
GTCGGAACGAGAGGCGCGCGGATATTTTCGCACACCACAATTATTGCCAAGCTGCTGCGGCTGGTCTCCAACACAGCCGCGCTCCGTCAGCCAGTAACTGGCTACCATCTCCGATCACACCCATGAACGCCGCACCACAAGACACGCCAGTGCCCGTTGATGCGTTGGAGTCACAGGACAAGCCGTGGTCAGCGATGCGCTGGATCGTCACCGTCACGCTCGTGTTCGGATTGCACATCGGATTGTTCTACGCGCTTGGCAGTCGGAAACCCATCGAACTACGTCCCGTAAAAAACGCCCCCGCGCTGACGATGTCTTCGAGCCTGAGTGAGCTTCAACAGCTCGACGATCCCACGATCTTCGCGCTGCCTCACCCGCGCGGTTTCGCTTCTGCCACTTGGTTGCGACTTCCGCAGATCGCGTTCACGCCGTTCCGTTGGACTGAGCCACCGCGCCTGCTCGCGCTGCCTGCACAACAACTCGGCGAGACATTCCTTCGCTTCGCCACCACGAACATCGGCCCGCGACTTGAGATTCAATCGCTGCCCGCCGCGCAATTCACCACGGTTGAACCCATTGAAACGTTCGACACGTCGCCGCGCGAATCCCGGATGCGCATCACTGGTGCTCTCGCCAGCCGCCGCCTACTGAACGAACCCGCCACACTTCAATCTTGGCCATCCGCCGATCCACTCACCAACACGCTCGTGAGCGTATTCGTGGATGCTCGTGGGAATGTTTTCTCGCCCGTGGTGCAACGTCCGGGCAGCGGGTCTAAACTGGCGGATCAACTCGCGCTCAAGCTCGCGAGCGAAGCGAAGTTCAACAAAGCGCAAGGGCAGAGCAACACACTCACCAAGGGGTTGTTGATCTTCGAGTGGCAGACAATTCCCAAAACCAACGCGCCTGCCGTGACCCCGTGATGTCCGCCTCCACGCTCATCTTCAGTTACGTGACGCTGCTGCTCGGCGGGTTGGTGGCGTTGACGATCTATTCCGAGATGCGGCGGCGGCGTTTCCGTCCCAGCGCGAGTGAAGATCGGATTTTCCGCTGCGAAAAATGCGGCTTTGTTTATACCGATGATCCCGACGTGGATCGCTCCCGCTGTTCCCAATGCGGCAAATCCAACGAGGCGATTGAGTTTTAGTTTAGCCAATCAGTCGAAACAAACGTCTCACAGCACCACTTCCGTACCCACGCCTTCATCGGTGAAAATTTCCATCAAGACCGAGTGAGGCACGCGGCCATCTACGAGTGAAACTTTCTCCACACCGGATTTGATGGCGGTCACCGCGCTGTCCACTTTGGGAATCATTCCTTTGTCCACGATGCCTGCGGCTTTGAGTCCGGGAACTTCGCTCGTCTGCAAATGCGTGATGAGCGTGGACGGGGCTTTGAAATCCCGCATCAGGCCGGGCACGTCGCTCATGAAGACGAGCCGCTTGGCCTTGAGCGCGATGGCTACCTGCGCGGCGGCGACGTCGGCATTGCAGTTGTAAATCTTCCCGTCCTCGCCCAACGCCACCGGACTGATGACGGGAGTGATGCCATGCAAAATGCACTGACGTAATGGATCAGTGTTCACCTCGGTCACTTCGCCAACGAATCCGATGTCAATCTTCGCGCCGGGGTTTTCTTTGTCGTCGAGGAACATTTTCCGGCATTTGAAAATGTCCGCGCCGGAAAACCCCCGCGCCTTTCCACCGAGTGACTCAATGGTCTTGACGATCTCAGGATTGATCTCGCGCGACAAAACTCCATCCACGATCTGCACCGTGGCTTCGTCCGTGACGCGCTGGCCTTGGATGAAGTTCGCAACAAGCCCGGCCTTCTCCATCGCGCGAGTGATGGCCTTGCCGCCGCCATGAACGACCACGGGATTGATCTCGACGGCTTCAAGAAAGACGATGTCGCGCGCGACGCCGTTGCGGACGGCAGGATCGGGCGAGTCCATGAACGAGCCGCCGTATTTCACGACGAAGGTTTCGCCGCTGAATTTCTGGATGTAAGGCAACGCTTCGAGCAACGTCGCGGCTTTGGAGATCAGGTCTTGCACGCGCAAATGAAAGAACGACGCGCGTCCGGTTGCAATCCTTGTTTGGGTGCGATTCAAAGTGACGGTCAGGTGGTGGAACGCCTCGCGCTGCGAGGCGTAGCGCCGCGTACAGCGGCGCAGTCCCTTGTCGCCCGATTCCGCCCGCTCTACGGGCGGAGTTCTCGCAGCGCGAGAACTCCCACCACAAATGCTGACCGTCACTTTGAATCACACCTGTTTTCATCCGCTTCCTTTCGTTATGGGTTCTTTGCCTTTAACTTTAAGGAACCGTTCCACCCCATTATGGAGGC
>JANNAO010000318.1:0-8463 GCA_031384405.1 Verrucomicrobiota bacterium
CCGCGCGCCCATGCGTTGGGTGGACGCGTTGATTGATTGCACGGACACAACCGCCACCGCCACCACGATGTTCACTGCAAACCATTTTGCCGTGGCTGACCGCACAGTCATCGAAACCGCGCTCGTCGAGTGCATGGCTCAAACCGTCGCCGCTGCGCTCGGCCAGCGGATGCGCGCCAGCGGCAAACCCGGCGCTGCCAATAACGGAATGCTCGCCGCCGTCTCCAATTTCAAAATTCATTCCAGTCCGCCGATGAATCTGGAATTGACCATCGAAGTCCGCGAAGTGAAACGCCTCGGCCCGATGCTGATGATCGCAGGAACGATTTCCTGCGGCACAAGACTCATCGCCACCGGAGAATTGTCGCTGTATGCGTGAGGGTGAAATTTCCGGGAGCGCCGAGCATCGCTCGGCAAGTTGCCGCGTTGCCATCGCCGGATGCGGGGTCATCAGCGCCACGGGCAACGGCACAGCGTCGTTCCTCACCACGCTGAAGAACAACACAAGCTGTCTCCGGCCCAACGACCGCTTCACCGGCCCGCGCTTCCAATCCAACATCGTCGGCACCGCCCCGATTGATTCCGCGAGCGATGATCCCGCCCATCACCTCGCCAGCATCGCCCTGCGCGAAGCGATCCAAAATAGTGGGACAGGCGTCTCGCCTGTCCAGTTGCGCGCGACAACTCAAGGGACATTTCACGGTTCTGGTCACGCGCCGAAAGACAAGCGAGACGCCTGTCCCACTTATCAAATCCCCGCCTCCCGCATCGGCCTCGTCCTCTCCACCACCAAAGCCAATATCGAAGCACTCGAACGCTTCTCCGATGGCCGCCCATGCTCTGCCGACGCACGTCGTCATCTGCAAGCCGAACTCCTCGCCACTGATCTCGCTGCGGAATTCGGCGCGCTCGGCCCGGTGCAAAACATCTCCAACGCCTGCGTCTCCGGCCTTGTCGCGCTAATGCAAGGCGCAAAACTCATCCAACGCGGCGCAGCAGACGCGGTGTTCGTCGTCGGCGTGGATCATCTCTCCGCATTCGTCATCGGAGGATTCACCGCGCTCAAGGCGATTGATCCGCAAGGCTGTCGTCCGTTCGATCAAGACCGGCGCGGATTAAGTCCCGGCGAAGCGGGCGCAGCAATAGTTCTCGTGCGCGGCGATCTCGCTCCCCAAAATTCCATCACGATTTCCGGTTGGGGTTCGAGCAACGACGCCAATCACATGACCGGCCCATCGCGCGACGGCGCAGGACTCGCCCAAGCCATCCGCGCCGCGATGACCTCTGCGAAACTCGACGCCGCACAGATTGATTACGTCAACGCCCACGGCACCGGCACGCCTTACAACGACGCCATGGAATCCGCCGCGCTCCGCACCATCTTCGGTGACACGATCCCGCCCATGAGCGGTATCAAAGGAATGATCGGCCACACGCTCGGCGCAGCGGGCGTGATCGAAACCATCGCGTGCGTTCTCGCCATGCAGGAAAAATTTCTACCCGGCACACCGCGATTGAACAATGTGGCTGAAGGCTTCCCACCGAGTCTGGTCAAAGAACCGCGCGCCGCAACACAGCTCAATCACATCCTGAAACTCAACACCGGCTTCGGCGGCGTGAACGGCGCGCTCATTTTGGAACGAACATGAAGCTCCAAATTCCAAGCTCCAACATCCAGAGAAGCCCAAAGCTTCAAATCTCAAACGCGCCCGATTTAACTACCGGAGCGCGGCTGTGTGCGATAGCACCAGCCGCAGCACTCCCGATAATGCCACGGCTTCCGAGCATTTCATGCGCTGCGGCTGGTCTTTCAGACACAGCCGCGCTCCGTCCGAAGACACATGTCACAGGTCGTGGAATTGGAGCTTGGTGCTTGAACATTCTCTGGAGTCCCGCATTTCGCGGGATTGGTGCTTGGAGCTTTTTCCCACCGCCATGAGTAACTTCTTCATCACCGCCCACAACTCCGTCACCGCAGCCGATGTCTCTGCTGCGCGCCTCGGCACGCGCTTCGGGCGGATGGATTTGTCCAGCCAACTCGCGCTGCTCGCCGCGGAGCCGTTCGCGCCACAATTTGATTCCGTTCCGCGCGACCGCATCGCCATCATCCTCGCAGCGCGCGCGGGTTCGTTGCCTACTGACGTGAATTTTTGGGAAGGTCGCGATGCCGTGGGCGGACTCAGTCCCACGCTGTTCACCTACACGTTGCCGAGCGCGGCCATCGGCGAGATCGCCATCCGCCATCGTCTCACCGGCCCGAATCTTTGCTTCGTCGGCGACAGCCGTGAGGTGTTGGTTGAAGCCGAGGATTTTCTAAATCGCAAAGAAGCCGATGCCTGCGTGTGCGTGTTTGTGGATGTGATTTCTCCCGCGTTGAACAAACTGATAGGAAACCTTGAAGCTGCCAATGCCACTGCCGCACTACTCCAACGCAACGGCCCGGGTTTGCCGTTGAATGAATTCAGCCTGCTCGCAGTTTGAACCATGCGACGGCTGGTTAACCCCGAAGTCCGATTTGGAATTGGTGGCGCGGTTCGATTGTAGCGTCAGGCATCCTTGCCTGACGTAGAGGGCGGGCATCCGTGCCGCCCGGATAGAACCGTTAGTTGTTGTGTGACGTCGAAACTTCCAAACCCCTCGGCACACCTACGCCCAATTCCGCCGGGCTGGGAAGCCTGACTCTACGGCAGGCAAGGATGCCCGCCGCTACTTCGGGAATCGGCCTAATTGCATCGCGCCGCCGATTCCTTCATCTTGTTCCCGCTGATGAATGCGATGCCCGGCAACAATTCTCCCGACACAACCTCCGCGTCCGGCGGCGTGACCGAGTTGCGCGTCGGCGGCATGACTTGCAACAACTGCGCGCGGCGCGTCTCGGATGCGTTGAAATCCGTGACCGGGGTTCAGAGCGTGACGGTGAATGTTGAAGCCGCTCGCGCTTCCGTGCGTTGGGATTCAACTTCCTCCCCCGATCAAACTCATCTCATCACCGCGCTTTCAAAGGCGGGCTATGAGGCAACTCTCCTCGAAGCGAGCGACGCGAACGCCATTTCATCCGACAATAAAAATTGGCATCTCAATCTCTGGCTCGGCGGCGGTGTGACGGCGGTGTTGATGTTGGGCGAATGGGTTTTTCACTTCGGCATGAGCGGTTGGTTCGCGTGGGTTTCATTCGCGCTGGCGGGCGTGGTTCAATTCTTTTGCGGTGCGGAGTTTTATCGCGGCGCATGGCGGCAACTCAAGGCGCGCAGTTCCAACATGGACACGCTCGTCGCACTCGGCTCAAGCACGGCTTTTGGTTACAGCGCGTGGGCTTTGTTGTCAGGAACGGGAGGGCATCTCTATTTCATGGAGGCGGCGGCGATCATCACGCTCATCAGCATCGGGCATTGGGTGGAAGCGCGGGTGAGCGCGAGGGCGTCGGGGGCATTGAAGGCTCTCATGCAACTCGCGCCGACGACTGCGCGTCGCATCAAGACGGACAACAAGCCGAGAGATTTTTTGAATCCGCTCAAGTCTGTCGCTGCGCCTATTGAAGAGGAAGTTTCCGTTGCCTCGCTCAAGCTGGGAGACGTGGTCGCATTGCGCCCCGGCGATCATGTGCCCACGGATGGCGTAGTGCTGGAGGGAAATTCCGCCGTGAACGAGGCGATGCTCACGGGTGAATCATTGCCCGTGGAAAAACTTCCTGGAGCAAACGTCTTCGCGGGCACGGCGAATATCAATGGTCGCCTCACAGTCCGCGTGACTGCCACGGGCGAAAGCACCGCGCTCGCACACATCATCGCTGCTGTCGAACGCGCGCAGAACAGCCGCGCGGACATCCAGCGCATCGGTGATCGCGTGAGCAATGTGTTCGTGCCGGTGGTGGTGGTAATCGCGTTGCTGGCTGGACTGGCATGGACGTTTGAGCAGGAGTACATGTTAAAATTATTTTTAACGCTCGATCCGCAACTGTGGCCGACGCATCCGCCGACCGGGCCGGGCGCAGGATTCATCATCGCAGCGGCGATATTGATCGTGGCATGTCCGTGCGCGATGGGGTTGGCGACGCCAGCGGCGATCATGGCGGCGGCAAACGCGGCAGCGCGGCGGGGAATTTTGATCCGTGACGGCGTGGCGTTGGAGAAAGCGGGGACGATCACGGCGATTGTTTTTGATAAGACGGGGACGCTCACAGTGGGGAAGCCGGAGGTGGCGGGGGAGAGCGTTGAAGTCGGAAGTCAGAAGTCAGAGGTCAGAATGTTGGCGGCGGGGTTGGCGCGCAATTCAACTCACCCGATCAGTCAGGCCATTGCGCGATTGGAGACAGGCAAGTTGGAATTGCGAGAATGGCGCGAAGTTCCCGGGGCTGGCGTCGAAGCGAAGGCGAGAATGCCAGATGGAGTGTGGAAGATGGCGAGGCTTGGTTCGTTGCGTTGGCTGCGGGAATCTGGCGTAAGCCTGGCATCGGGAGAAAAGTTTATTGCCGACTGGTCGGCGCAGGGTGCGACGGTGGTGGGCTTGGCGATTGAAAATAATCTAGCCGGACTGTTCGCAGTGAGAGACGTGTTGAAGCCGGGAGCGGGAGAAGTCGTGACACGATTGCAACAGCAGGGGTTGAAAACTTTTCTGCTCACGGGTGACAACGCGCTCACGGCGGCGGGCATCGCAAAACAGGTCGGCATCGTGCCGGAAAATATTTTTGCCGAAGTTCGACCAGAGCAGAAGGCGGAGTTCATCAAAACACTTCAAGCGCGCGGCGAGCGCGTCGTATTCGTGGGTGACGGCATCAATGATGCGCCTGCGTTGACGCAGGCTGATCTTGGTATCGCTGTCAGCCGGGCGAGCGATGTGGCGCGTGGCGCGGCGGATATTGTTCTGCTCAAGTCCGACATCGAGGCCGTGCCGGAGGCGTTGGCGTTGGCGCGAGCGACGTTGCGAACGATCAAACAAAATCTGTTCTGGGCGTTCTTCTACAACGCAGCGGCGATCCCGCTCGCAGCGATGGGTTTCATGAGCCCAGTGTTGTGTGCAGCGGCGATGGGTTTGTCTGATCTGATCGTGATCGGGAATGCGTTGAGGCTGGCGCGAATGAATTTTGGAGTGCGGTGACTTGTCGCCGCTTTTCTGCTGGGCGACTTGTCGTCCCAGCAGCACCGCGTTTAGCGGTGCGCCGCATTGAGAAAATGCTTTCTGTTTCAAGATGCCGCTCGGCCCATGCTCCAAGCCGCTGAACGCGGCTTTGTCTGAGCGACAAGTCGCTCAGACCATAAAAGCGGAGACAAGTTTACGCACTCCAAAGCTGCGCGGCAGTTTCGGTTACACCCCATCAATCCGCTTTACTTGAAGCGCGCATCTTCCAACCATTCTGCCATGTCGAATCGTTTTTGGATCATCGTGTTCGCATTGCTGATGTGCAGCAGCGGGCCGAGCTTTTTGTGCGCAGCCGAGACCGCTCGGACCGGCACAAACGCGCTCATCACCTGGAACACGGAGCGTAACGAGTTGCTTCCGCAAAGTTCTGTGATCGCGATGGCGCGGACGCGGGATGGTTATCTGTGGCTCGGCACGATGAAGGGACTCGTGCGGTTCGACGGCAATAAAGCGGAGGTGTTTGATCCGATGGGGAGCAGGACGGTGACGTTTTTGTTCGAGGATAGTCGCGGCGGTTTGTGGGTGGGCACGGAAAAAAACGGCGTGGCGTTGATCCGGGATGGTGAAATGACACCGGTGCTGGCTGGCGAAGGAGCCGGAGACAGGCTGATTTCAGCGTGCGAAGACGCAACGGGCGCAATGTGGTTGTGCTGGGCGGGTGGGAAGGTGACGCGATTTCGTGATGGAGTGAAGGAGGATGAGTGGTTGCCGGAAGGACCCGGTACGGATGGCTGTCGGGTGGTGTCGGATAAGTTGGGTGAGGTTTGGATCGGAACGCCGGGATCGGGATCGTTTTCGCGCGTGGCTTCGGACATCCGTGCGAAAAAATTCACGCTGCAATTGCAACGGATGAACCTGCCGGGGCGATTGGATTTCATGGCGACGGGCCGAGAAAGTGGTTGCTGGAGGTTTGCGGGAGGTCGCATCTCAAAAGTAGATGCACGCGGTGCGGTTCGCGATCTGTGGGCGTATCAATGGACTCAGACAAGCACTCCCGTGCAGGCTGTCTGCGAGGATGCGTGGGGCAATCTGTATGTGGGAACTTACGGCGACGGCGTGTTCCGTTACGGTCGCGATGGAAGCGTGACGCGCATCGCGAGTCCTGATTTGAATCACAACAGCGTGTTGTCTCTGTCGGTGGATGAGGAGGGTTGGTTGTGGGTGGGGACGAACGGCGGCGGGTTGAACCGCGTGCGTCCCTCGATGTTCACGCTGCACCCGGATACGGTTGATAAAACAGTGCAGTCCGTCGCCGCAGACGGGGAGGGCGGACTGTGGATCGGACTCAACGGCGACACGGTGAACCCGGATGCGGTGAGATATTGGGATGGCAAAACGATCAAGCAATTCGGCCCGGCGCAGGGGATGACAAATCCGTTTGTGCGCGCCGTTTTTGTGAGCAAACAAAAAACCGTCTGGGCAGGTGGCATCATCAACGGAGGATTGTTCCAGCGTGTCGGAGAGCGATTCCAGATATTGCCCGGCACGGGAGAGATGCAGGTCTCGGCTTTGTTTGAAGATCGCGCCACGAATCTTTGGGTCGGTGTGGAGAACGGACTGGTGCGTTGGGACGGAAAAATGTTGCAGACATTTTCCACACGGGAGGGACTGCCGGGCAATGCGGTTCGGGCGATTGCCGAGGATGCGCAGGGGGTTTTGTGGATCGGCACGGATGGCGGCGGGCTGGCGCGGTTTCAAAACGGCACGTTCACTCAAGTCCGTCAATCGCCGGGTGGATTACCGGGAGATTCGGTCACGGCTTTGTTGGCGGACGCGGACGGAGTTTTGTGGGTGGGAACTTCTGGCGGCGGGTTGGGAAGATTTCATGATGGCGCATGGACGAGGTTCACGCGACGCGAGGGACTGGCAGGAAACAACATCACATATCTTATTGAGGACGGGCTTGGCTCGCTGTGGATCGGATCGAACGAAGGGCTGATGCGGATCGAGAAGCGGGTGTTGAATGACTTTGCCAACATGCGAACCGAAGCGCGGACAAGTTCCATTCACGTCAGAACTTTCGGCAAAGCGGATGGCTTGTTGACCAAGGAATGTACGACGGGTTCGCAACCGGCGGCGTGTCGCACAAGAGACGGGCGGTTGTGGTTTCCGACGACGCGCGGGTTGGTGGTCGTGAATCCCGCGCAGTTGTCGTTCAACACAAATCCGCCGCTGGTGCATATCGAATCGGTGCTCGTGGACGGGGAATCGCAGGGGGGAAATCCGTTTCAGGTCAAGTGGAGCAAAGACATCGTGATCCCTGCGGACCGCGAGTTGTTGGAGATACGGTTCACGAGTCTGAGCCTAGCCGCGTCGGATCGGGCGCGGTTCAAGTATCAGCTCGAAGGTCATCAGTCGAAGTGGATGGAAACAAAGGATCGCACGGCGTTGTTCACCAAGTTGAAGCACGGGCGGTATCGCTTTCTCGTCAACGCCTGCAACGAAGACGGTGTGTGGAATCTCCGTCCGGCGATTGTGAACATCGAAGTGTTGCCGTGGTTCTGGCAGACGTGGTGGTTTCAAACCATCGGTGTGCTTGTATTGACGGGCAGCATCATCGGCATCGTGTATTTCATCGCCACGCAAAAACTTCAGCGGCAACTGGCGTTGTTGCGACAGCAGGAGGCGTTGGAGAAAGAACGCTCCCGCATCGCACGCGACTTGCACGATCAGCTCGGCGCGAACCTGACTCAGGTGGCGTTGCTTGGCGAGATGGTGGAGGTGGACAAGAATCTGCCGGAGGAAATCGAATCACACGCGCAGCAGATTTCCAAGACAGCGCGCGAGACCTCTACCGCGTTGGACGAAATCGTCTGGGCGGCGAATCCCTCCAATGACACGCTCGAAGGCTTGGTGACTTACGCCTGCAAGTACGCCCAGGATTATCTCGCGCTGGCAGATTTGCGATACCGCCTCGATGTGCCAGCGCAGTTGCCCGATGTGAACATCGCGCCTGATTTGCGGCACAATGTCTTCCTCGCGTTCAAGGAGTCGGTCAACAACGTGGTCAAACACGCGAAGGCAACCGAAGTGAAAATCCGCCTGCGATTGGATGCGAACAAATTCACCATCGAGATCGAAGACGATGGCAAAGGTCCGGGCGACGCCGCCAAGAAGACCGGCAGAAATGGATTGCGCAACATGCGCAAGCGCATGGAAGATGTCGGCGGAACATTCGTGATGAAACCCGGCGACGAACGCGGAACAATCGTGCGCCTGACATCGCCCATCACCAAACGCTGACACCACATGGCCATCAAAGTTTCAATCGTCGAAGACAACGAACAGTTGCGGACCACGCTCGCGAAGATGATCTCTCGTTCCGAG